>NZ_BAABHJ010000022.1:0-160301 GCF_039542035.1 Actinoallomurus liliacearum | reverse complement strand
CTACCGCGGCGACCGCTACCGCATCACCACCAAACTCCACCTCGACCACACGTCAGGGTGACCCAGTCCGCTCGCGGCCCGCCGGCCTGACCGACTCGAATGGGACGCCTGCTGGATTCGTCGGAGGCGGTACATTCGTCCGGTGCGGTGGCGAGACGGTGACGGAACCCAGATGCGGTTGCGGCAGCAGCGTCTGGCCTGGAGGCGGTGGGTCAAGCCTGAGGCGGCAATGAACCTGATGCCCGGCGGGCTCGGTGAGGATCCGATTTCGCTGATCATCGGCCTTCCGGGCCTTCTGGCCAGCGCGGTGCTGCTGCCCGTCTGGCTGATCGAACTCGCCCTGCGTCTGCTCCTCGCTCCGGTAGCGGCCGCGCTGCGCCTGACCAGCGTGATCCCGTACCGGCTGGAGCTCTACCGTAAGGGGCGGCTCACGGGCACCTATACGCCGAGGGGCCGCCGTGAGCTGGTGCGACTACGCAATCGGCTGGCGGGCCGCGACGCCGTCGCGGCCTGACGCCCGGGTCGCGACCCCGCTGTCGGCTCGTCGCGGATGGCCGCAGCTCCCAGCGGTCCGGGAACTCGCCGCCCGGCGAAGGCGGCTCGGCGATCCACGAACGCGCCTCGGCGCCGTGCGTGCCGTAAGACGCGGCGAACACATCCGGAACCTCGATGCGGATCGACCTGGTCACGAAACCTCGTGCACCTGCGACCCGGCGCCGGAATCCGGCGGGCGCTAGAAGATCGTTGGGGCGGTAGCGCCGTAGACTCCGCCGGAAGCAGATGACCGAAAGGTGGCGAATGAAGCCGTTGCGGGCGGGGGATCCGCGCCAGGAGCGCGAGTCGGCGATCGACCATGCCATCCGGATCGCCCGTTCCATCGACGATCACAAAGAGCGTGAGAACGCGCTCTTCGGGGTTGCCATGGCGCTTGCCGAGGCCGATCTCGACCATGCCGAGCAGCACCTTCAGCGCATCCCCTCGGTAGAGGTTCGGGCACTGGCTTCGCTGGCGCTCGCCGGGAGACCGTCCGATCCCGAGCGCATCGAGGAGCTGCTCGGTCACGCCGATCCGTTCATCGATCAGCTCCTGGAAGAGCGTTCGGACTCCGTGGAACACGAGACGTTCGAGTCCCTGGTCGGCCGGCTCATCGAGGTGGACTCCCGGCGAGCGCTTGCGGTGCTCGGCCGCGTTGAGCGGCTTGTCGTGGGATTTCACGATCCAGGCGCCGACGACCTGGGCCTGCGACGGGTGCTGCGCGCCCGGGCGCTGGCCGCCGAGGCCGACAGGCTGGCCGCCACCGCCCCTGATCGGGCGGCTGAGCTGATGGGCCAGGCGGTGGAAGCGGCTCGCATGATCCGCCCCGACCCCGACGATGAGCTCCAACTCCGCGATTCCCTGCTGCGCGGCACGATGATGGAGATCGCCAAGGTCGGTTACGCCATCGACCGGCGACATGCCGAGCGTTTGATCTATCTTGCCGGAGCGTCCGCGCTCGGCGTCACAGACGAACACTTGCGGGACGGGGAACTCCGGTCGACCGCCGTGGGAATGGCGGAGGTCGACCCCGCCAGGGCGGAACGGCTCATCAACAAGATCACGGCGGCGTCCATCCGCGCATCCGCCTGGGAAGACGTCCTCAAGGCAGCGGCCTCTACCGGACGGGATCACAAATCTTTGCTCGATGCGGCCGAAGAGAGCGTCATCCCCCCTGGGCGGGCCGGCTCCTCGTGGGACCGTCGGCGAGCCGAACCCGAGATCGGCGACGCCGAGCGGAACGGCGGTTTCTACTACCCCTATTACCTGGGCTATATCGCCAAAGGCGCGGCACGGTGCGACCCGTCGCGGGCCGAGACCATCGCCTCGCGGATCACCGACGCCGGCGCTCGGAACGAGGCATTCGCCGACATGGCCGGCGAGATCGCCGAGATCGATCCCCCGCAGGCACGGCGGTGGCTCGATATCGCTTACCGGACCGCTCTCGAAGCCGAGCCGAGACGGGCTCTCCCCGTGATGGGAAGGATCGCAGCGGTCGGGGCCACCGTTTGCCCCGGCACCGCACGGCAGGCCGCCGCCTACATCGCCGACAACACCGACGATGCGGACCTCGGATTCGAGGAGGCGCAGCGGCTGGCGAAGATCGCCGAAGATGTCGTCGCCGTCGACCCGAGCCTGACCATGCGCCTCATCGAACTCGCCGGAACCCGAGCGCAACAGCGCGTCAAGCAGCGACTGGGCAATGATGATCTGAAGCGCATCGCCAGGACTCTGATGGCCGTGGCGGCGGCATGGGCCGACTCCGGTCCTGAACGAGCCACACGCATCACACACCAGGTGCTGGAGGTGGCCCTGGCCGCACAGCCGGCCGACCCTCTGCTGATCTCCCTGCTCGACCAGGTGGCGACCGCGTATCTGTCGATCAGCGAGATCGCCGCGCAGAAACGACAGTCCCTCAAGCGGCTGATCCGGCAGTACCACGGTCCCAGCCGGGATCATCTGCTGTACGTCGCGGTTCCGGTATTCGCGGTGAGCGACGTCCGCCGTGCCGAGCAGATCGCCCAGGAGATCGGCGACGACTCCCTGCGGTGCGTGGCACTCAGGGTCCTCGCTGAGTCGATCATCAAGCAGACCATGGGCTCAGCTGAGGCGGCGCCCGCGCGGAGCCTGCCGACGACGCGGCCGAGGCCGTCGCCGACCGCCCCCTAGTCACCACCCCGAGTGCGCGCGGGGAGCACGAACGAGGCCCGCACCGGCCCGGTGGATCGGTGCGGTCCGGAAGGCACCGCGGATCAGGCCGCCGGGCGGTCCTCGCCGTGACCGTCGTCCGCCGCGCTGCGGGCGAGGACGTCGCGGAGCGCGGCGGCGGTGCGTTCGGGCGCCAGGTCGGTGACGTACGCGCCCGCGGCCAGTTCGCTGCCGGCCAGGTACTTGCGCCTGGTGGCGGTCCGATACGGCGGCGACAGCTCCAGGTGCAGGTGGGTGACGGCGGCGTGGCCGGGGACGGCGGGCTCCTGGTGTACCGCCATGACGTAGGGCATCGAGAAGCCGAACAGGCCGTCATAGGCGACCAGCACCTGCTTGAGCACGCGAGCCAGGTCGTCCCGCTCAGGTGCGGTGAGCGACGGCAGCGCAGGCGCGTGGCGGCGGGCGCTGATGTACACCTGGTAGGGAAAGCGCGCCCAGAACGGCACGTACGCGGCGAAGGCGTCGCCGGTGACGACAAGCCGCTCGGAGCCCTCCTCCCGGATGACGACGTCGCACCACACGCAGGATCCGTGCAGCTCCCGGTACCGCCGCGCGGCGCTGATCTCCTGCGCCGGGATCGGCGGGATGTCGGGGTAGCCGTAGATCTGGCCGTGCGGGTGGTGGAGGGTGACGCCGATCTCCTCGCCCTTGTTCTCGAACGGGAAGACGTAACCGATCTCCGGGCGACGGCCGAGCACGGTCGTACGGTCCGCCCACACGTCCACGAGCGCGCGCAGCCGGGTGACCGGCAGTTCGGCCAGCGTGGCGTCGTGGTCGCCGGTGAACACCACGACCTCCGCGTGGCCCACCGCCGGCTCGACCGGGGTCAGCGCGTCGCCGGCGACCGAAGGCTCCGGGGGATGGGCGGTGAAGGACGGGAACCGGTTGTCGAAGGTGACCAGTTCGTACGACGCGCGCGGGATCTCGGTCGGCGGCCCGCCGGGCGCGGTGGGGCACAGCGGGCACTGGTCGGCGGGCGGGAGGAACGTACGGTTCTGCCGGTGGGTGGCGAAGGTGACCCACTCGCCGCGAGTCGGGTCGTATCTTCGCTCGGTCATGGCGTGTCCTTCGTCGCGTAGTAGGTGATGGCCCGGCCGTCGGCGAGTCGTTCGTGCTCGGCCCGTAGCCCGGGAACGGGCGCGACGAGGTGACGGAGCAGGTCCGCGAGCACCGCCGTGGCCATCGGGTCGCCCCGTCGTGCGGCCGCGAGCAGCGGGAACTGGCAGACGAGCAACCGGCCCGGCCCTACCTGGGTCTCCCCGATGATCGTGCCGGCGATCTCATCGGGGAACGGCTTCCACATCCCGGCGACCACGTTCCCGGGGAACGGACGGTCGCCGATCCGGGTCCACACCGCGTCCGGCACGATCGACATCGGCTCGACGGACAGGACGGTGGCCTGTGGCAGCGAGGGCACCGCCGGCGCATCGGTGGTGAACAGGAACGGCGTTGATCCCCAGGCGGTGGCGACGTCGGTCAGCTCGGCCGGGATCGGCAGGTGACGCGCCCGGTCCGCGTCCTGCGCCAGGACGAGGACCGCCCGCCCGGCGGCCAGCGCCTCGGCGGCCAGGGCGCCGCTCCGGGCGTCCAGCGCGCCCTCCGCCACGACGAGCGGCGCCGCTTCGTCGGTGACGACATCGGCCCCGGCCAGGTCGCCCGCCTCGCCGGCGAGCCGCACCGCGACCCGCGCGGGCTCGGCCGAGACCACATGCACGGGATACCGGTTCGACCCGACGACGTCGTCTCCGACGAGCCGTACGGTCAGCTCGTGCGTCCCGGCCACCTCGGGCGCCGGCACGCGGATCGTCGCGACCTCCGACGCCGTGTGCGCGGGCAGGTCCACCGGGCCGTACCGGACCGTGCGCCCGCGGAGGGTGACCTCGAGATGCACGCCGGAGAGCGCGGGGCCGTCGTTGGCCACCGAGACGGGCAGCTCCACCGCCTCACCCGCGGCCACGGTCCAGGAGGTCCGGGCGACGATCGGCAGGACGTCGGCGCAGGCCAGGGAGAGCTCGGCGAGAGCGGCGGGCTTGGGCGCGCGCTCCAGGCTCCACAAGCCGTTGAACTCGTGCGGCACGTCGGTCAGCTCGGTGACGCACCAACCGGCGATGCCGTCCTGGCGGCGGAAGAGCTCGATCTGCAGCCGGTCGGCGAGGCCCTGGTACCGCTGCGTACCCTCGACGAACGCCGCCACCGTCCCCGGCCACGGCGTCCGCTCGATCGCCGTGCTCAGGCCGGCGCCGTACCACCAGAACGGCGCGTCTTCACGCGGGCTCAGGTCGGGCAGGCCCCAGTCGCCGAACTCGCTCATCAGGAACGGGCGAGGCGAGGCGGCCCACGGCGCGGTCTTGGCGGCCAGCTCCGTCAGATACGCCGTCGACAGCCGGCCGTACCAGTGCGCGGTGAGGATGGGGCTCTCGAAGACGCGATCCGGGTCGGGGTCCACCCAGTCGTTCTCGATGACCGGGCGGGTCGGATCGGCGTCCGCCACGGCGGAGTAGAGGCGCCGCGCGAAGCCCTCGTACCCTTCGCTCGCGCGGGACGGCCCGTGCTCGAGTCCCAGTTCGTTCATCGCCGACCAGAGCACGATGCTCGGGTGGTTCCGGTCGCGGCGTACCTGTTCGGTCGCCGCCGCGGCGCACCGGTCGGCCACTTCGCCGGTGAAACCCAGCTCGTCATGGGCGATCGGCTCGGCGACGGGGATGTCGCAGTGGACGAGCATGCCCAGTTCGTCGCACACGTCGAGGTAGACCGGGTCGAACGCCTTGATGTGGAGCCGCAGCGTGTTGAGCCCGAGCCGCTTGGCCTCGCCGACCTCGGCCTCGATCGCCTCACGGCCGGGTTCGGCGTACAGCGTGCCCGCGTAGAAGCCCTGGACCAGCGCGCTGCGCATGCGGTACGGCTCGCCGTTCAGCACCAGCCGGTCGCCCTCGACCGCGATGGTCCGCAGCCCGAAACGCGTCGTCCGCGAGTCGCTGGCCTCGTTGTCGGCGGTGACCGTGACGTTCGCCTCGTGCAGCATCGGTGACTCCGGCGACCAGCGCGCCGCGCCGGACGGGCCGAAGGCGATGGCCACGCCGCCGTGTCCGCCCGGCGGCAGGACGGTCGTCTCTTCGCGCACGTCGCCGGGTACGCCCACGCGTACCCGGGCGGTGACGGTGTCCGGCGAGCGGTTGGACAGTTCGACGGCGACGGTCAGGCCCGCGGGGTCGCCGTTCACGAAGACGTCCTCGATGGCGACCGGCCCGTGGCGGCGCAGCGTGACCGACTGCCAGATGCCGCCGTAGGTCAGGTAGAGGCTCGGCGGGCTGGGGAACGCCTGGTTGGCCCAGCCCTGTTTGCCGTGCGCGGTGCGCGGGTGCTCCGGGTCGTTCAGAGCGTGGTCGGTGACGCGGACGGCGAGGACGTTCTCACCCGCGACGAGCGCGTCGCCGGGGTCGAACTCGAACGGCGTGAACGCGCCGATGTGCGCGCCCAGCGCGACGCCGTTGAGGTGGACCTCGGCGATGTCCATGACCGCGCCGAACCGCAGCGTCCATCGGCCGGACGGGTCCTCGCACGCGAAGGTCCGGCGGTACCAGACCACTCCGTCGAGGGCCGGGTCGACCTCCGCCTCCCACAGCCCGGGTACGGTGACGGACCGCGACGGAGCGTCGGCCAGCCCGGCGATCCCCGGGTCGCCGACGATGAGGTCCCAGGTGCCGTCGAGGGTGAGATGCATCGTTCCCTTTCAGATGGTGAGCCGGACGACGTTCCAGGACACCGGCGGCAGTTCGATGAGCAGCGGCTCGCCGGGCCGTACCGGGATCTCGCCGCGCAGGGGCGTCACGCGGCCGGGGTCGGCCGCGGTGTTGGCGGCGCCCCGATCGGTGTCGGCCAGGACGATCCGCTCGGCGCTCCGCACGGCCGGCAGGGCGCGCGGGTCGAGGGTGAGGCCGACGGCCTCGTCGACGTCCCGGTTGACGGCGAACACCGTGATGCCCTCGTCGTCGCGGGTCGCGACCGCGTCGACGAGCGGGACGTCGCCGTACCTGGCCGTCTCGTAGTGGGGGGTGTCGAGGACGACCCGCAGCGCGTCGCCCTTCGCGTACGCCGCCGCGTGAGCGAAGGGATGGAAGATCGTCTGCCGCCAGGCGGGACCGCCCGGCTCGGTGCGGATCGGCGCGAGGATGTTCGCGAGCTGCGCCTGGCAGGCGACGCCGATCCGGTCGGCGTGCCGGAGCAGGGAGATCAGCAGGTTCCCGACCACGACGGCGTCGGCCACGTTGAACAGGTCCTCGCTCATGCGCGGTGCCTGCTGCCAGGTGCCACCGTCGAAGGAGTCGGTGTACCAGACGTTCCACTCGTCGAAGGAGAGCTGGATCCGCTTCGACTTGTGCAGCTTGGCCCGTACGTGGTCGGCGGTGGCGATGACGCCTTCGATGAAGGCGTCCATGTCGACGGCCGAGGCGAGGAAGCTGGGCAGATCGCCGTCCTGGCCGTAGTAGGCGTGCAGGGAGATGTAGTCGGCCTCGTCGTAGCAGTGCTCGAGGACCGTGGCCTCCCAGCTCCCGAACGTCGGCATGTGCCCGTTCGAGCTGCCACAGGCGACCAGTTCGATGCTCGGGTCGACGAGCTTCATCGCCTTCCCGGTCTCCTGGGCGAGCCGGCCGTATTCCTGTGCCGTCTTGTGGCCGATCTGCCAGGGCCCGTCCATCTCGTTGCCCAGGCACCACAGGCCGATGCCGTACGGCTCGGACCGGCCGTTCTTCGCGCGGCGGTCCGACAGGGCCGTGCCGCCGGGATGGTTGCAGTACTCCAGCAGGTCGACGGCCTCCTGGACACCTCTCGTCCCCAGGTTGACCGCCATCATCGGCTCGACGCCCGCCCGATCGGCCCACGTCATGAACTCGTGCAGGCCGAAGGCGTTGGTCTCCAGCGACTGCCACGCCAGGTCGAGGCGGGCGGGCCGCTCCTCGACGGGTCCGACGCCGTCCTCCCAGCGGTAGCCGGAGACGAAGTTGCCGCCGGGATAGCGGACGACGGTGACGCCCATCTCCCGCGTGAGCGCCAGCACGTCCTCCCGCAGCCCGTCGGCGTCGGCGTCGGGGTGGCCGGGTTCGTAGATGCCGGTGTAGACGCATCGGCCCATGTGCTCGACGAACGAGCCGAACAGGCGGGGTCGTACCGGACCGATGCGGAAGGCGGGGTCGAGGATGAGATTCGCGGTCTTCATTTCAGTCCCGTCGTGGCGATGCCCTGGATGAATTTGCGTTGGACGAAGAGGAACGCGATCACGATCGGCACGGTCGTGAGCGTCGCCCCGGCCATCACCACGCCGTACTGCGTGACGTGCTGCCCCATGAACAGGGCCAGCCCGGCGGGCAGCGTCTCCATCTTCGTGCTGGTGGTGAAGATCAGCGGCCACAGCAGGTCGTTCCAGTTGAACATGAAGTCGAACAGGGCGATGGTCAGCAGGGCCGGAGTGGACAGGGGGAGGATGATCCGCGCGTAGATCCGCCAGTCGCCGGCCCCGTCGATGCGCGCCGCCTCGTCCAGGGAGCGCGGAATGCCGAGGAAGAACTGCCGCAGGAAGAAGATCCCGAAGGCGTTCGTGGCACGCGGGATGATCAGACCGGGGAAGGTGTTCATCAGCCCGAGCTTGGCCACGATCTGGTAGGTCGGGATGAGCGTGACCTGGTACGGGATCATCAGGAACAGGATGATCGCGACGAACAGCGCGCGCCTGCCCGGAAAGTCGAGCCGGGCCAGCGCGAAGGCCGTCATCGAGTTGAACAGCAGCGAGCACACCGTGACGCCGCCCGCGAAGATCACCGAGTTGATGAACTGCCGCACGAACGGGATCTGCCGGGTCACCTCGCGGTAGTTGCTCCCGGTGAGGTGCTGGGGCAGCAGCTGGGCGGGATGCCCGGTGATGTCCGCCTCCGGCTTCAGCGACGCGAAGACCATCCAGACGACCGGGAGCAGGATCACGGCGGCGCCCAGGGCCAGGCCGGCGTAGAGCAGCACACGACGGGTCATCAGTACTTCACCTGCCGGCGGCTGAAGAAGAAGTTCTGCACGAGGCTGATCACGAAGACCAGGACGACGAGGACCCAGGCGACCGCCGACGCGTACCCGAAGTCGAAGTCCGTGAAGCCCTTGCGATAGACGAGGTAGACCAGGGTCTCGGTCTTGAAGAACGGCCCGCCGCGCGTCATCACGAAGATCTGGTCGAACGCCTGCAGCGAGGCGATCGCCGCGATGACGAACACGAAGAGCGTGGTGTTCGACAGCAGCGGCCAGGTGATGTGGCGGAACCGCGCCCACGGGCCCGCGCCGTCGATCGCCGCCGCCTCGTAGAAGTCCGTCGGGATCGTGCCGAGCCCGGCGAGGTACATCACCATGTAGAACCCGGTGTTCTTCCAGATCCCGACGAACATGACGTACGCCATCGCCCAGTTCGGGTCGTGCACGCCGTTGCCGAGCGACAGTCCGGCGTGCTGCAGCCAGCGGGGGAGCAGGCCGATGTTGGGATCGAGCACGAAGTCCCACGCGATGCCCATCACGCCGAGGGACAGCACGGCCGGCAGGAAGATCGAGGCGCGGAAGAACGACCGGCCGCGCAGCCGCCGGTTCAGCATCAGCGCGAACGCGAGCGCCAGCGCCACCGAGATCGGTGTGACCACGGCCGCGTACTCCAGCGTGTTGACCAGGTCCCCGCGGAACGTGGCGTCCGTGAGGAGCTTTCGGTAGTTGCCGAGCCCGACGAACGTGGGCGGGGCGAATTGCGAGGCGTCGTAGAAGGAGGTGCGCAGGGACCAGATCATCGGCCAGGCGAGGAAGACGCCCAGGATGATCATGGACGGCGCGATGAAGCCGTACGCGCTGAGACGCCGCCGGGCGCGCAGCGACAGGCCGCCGCGCGCCTGGAGACCGGATCGTCGCATGGACCGGTCAGCTCCCCGAGACCATCGACCGGAGTTGGGCCGCGCCCTGCTTCAGGAGCGTCGCCGGGTCGCCCTTGCCGTTCAGGATCTTCTCGAACGTCGGGTCGATGACCTCGCTCTGCATCTGCGGGAACTTGATCTGGCCCGGCATGAGGGGGACGGCCTTGGGCGCGTACTTGGCGAACACGGCGACGTTGGGGTTCTTCAGGTCGGCGGCGCCGATGTCGGTGCGGGTGGGCGGGAAGCCGGTCGTGTCGGCGAAGTAGATCTGGGAGTCACGGGAGTTCCAGAAGGCGATGAACTCCTCGGCGGCCTTCTTCGCCGCGCCCTTCACGCGGCTGCCCATCGAGAACTGCACGCTGTCGTCGATCGTGGTCTGCGCGGCCGGCCCGCCGGGCACCATCGCCACGCCGTAGTCGATCTTGGCCTGGTCGAGGGAGGACGTCAGCCAGGGGCCGTTGATCTCCATTGCGGCGGTGCCGGCCTGCATGAGCTTGTCGGCGTCGGCACCTGACGTGCCGACCGGCATGACGTGGTCGGTACGGACGAGGTTCGTCCAGTACGTCATCGCCTGGACCGACTGCGGGCCGTCGAGCGTCACCGTCTTTCCGTCGGCGCCGATCACGCCGCCGCCCTGGCCCGCGAGCAGGATCGGAATGCCCTCGATCGAGTCGTGCGTGCCCATCGTCAGCCCGTACTGCGCCGGCGCGCCGCCAGGGCCCTTGCCCTTGGTCAGCTTCTTCAGATCGGCGGTCCACTCGTTCCAGTTCGCCGGCGGCCCGGCGATGCCGGCCTGCTTGAACAGCTTCTTGTTGTAGTAGAGGAGGAGAGGGGTGAAGTTGGCCGGCAGGCCGTACTGCTTGGCGGCGTACTGCCCGGCCTGCAGGGCGCCGGGGACGATCTTCGACTTGTCGATCAGGCCGCTCGAGAAGACGTCGTCGAGGGGCTGGAAGACCCGCTTTGACGCGTACTCCGCGAGCTGGTTCCCGCTCATCGCCGTGATGTCGGGCCCCTTGCCGGCGCCGTACGCGGGCAGCAGCTTCTGGTAGAAGACGTCCCACGGCATGATCTGCATGTTCACGTGGATCTTCGGGTGCGACTTGTTGAACTCGGCGACGAGATGCTCGACACCGGGCCGGTCGCCGCCGGTGAAACCGTTCCAGAACGACACTGTCACGGTGCCGTCGCCGCTGCCGCCCGACGAACCGGACCCGCCGCACGCGGCGGCGGTACCCAGCGCTGCGAGCGCGGCGAACACGGTGAGCTTCCTGCGTAGGTCCACGGCGTCTCCCCTCATCCACGTGCGATGAGCCGTCGGCTCGGCTCTCATCGCCGGGCCGGAATTACCGGGACGATACTCGTGAAGGTAATCGATGTACACCCCTCACCTCGAAGTAGTAAGGCCTGGTGCGTGCCATACTTCCAACGATGTAGTAATCGATATACTCTCGTCTCCGAAACAGAGACACATACCGGGGGGCCGGTCATGACCAGCACGTCACCGCAGCCGGGGCGCCGATCGGCCAGCATGAAAGACGTGGCCGCCCGTGCCGGAGTGTCGGTCAAGACCGTCTCGAACGTCATCAACGGCGCCGCCGTCGGCGCCGGCACCCGTGAGCGGGTCCAGCAAGCCATAGCCGACCTCGGGTACCGGCCCAATATCAGCGCCCGCAACCTGCGTCGTGGCCGCACCGGCATCTTGGCGCTCGCCGTGCCCGAGCTCGATCAGCCCTACTTCGCCGAGCTCGCCCGTCTCATCGTCGACACGGCCGACGAGCACGGTTACACGATCCTCATCGACCAGACCGGCGGCGGCGACCGACGCGAGCAGTACGTCATCGACGGGATGGGGGCCAAGCTCGTCGACGGCGTCATCTTCAGCCCGGTCGCGATGGACCGCCTCGACATCGCCCGACGCGTCGACACGACACCGCTGGTCCTGCTCGGCGAGCGGGTCTCGGCGGGACCGGCCGACCACGTCGCGATCGACAACGTCGCGGCCGCCCGTACGGCCACCGCGCACCTGGCCGGCCTCGGCCGCCGCCGAATCGCCGCGATCGGCGCGCAGCCGGACCGCGTTCAGGGCACGTCGCATATGAGGGAGCGGGGCTTCCGGGCGGCGCTGGAGGAGGCCGGGCTGCCGGTGGAGGAGTCGCTGATCGTGCCGGCCCGGGAGTACCACCGCCGTGACGGCGCGGAGGCGGCGGCGTACCTGACGGAGCTGGAGGAGCCGCCCGACGCGGTGTTCTGCTTCAACGACACCCTGGCCCTGGGCGCGATGCGGACGCTGCACGACCGGGGCTACCGCATTCCGCAGGATGTGGCGGTGGTGGGCTTCGACGACATCGACGACGGCCGGTACAACGTGCCGAGCCTGACGACGGTCAGCCCGGACAAGGCCGGCATCGCCCGCTCGGCTCTGCGTCTTCTCCTGGACCGCATCGAGGCGATCGACTCACCCCCGCGCGAGGTCACCGTGAGACACGAGCTACGCGTCCGCGAGAGCTCGGGCGTGACCTCCCGCAGATCCCGCGCCACGTGATCCTCTTCGGCGTCACGCCGGAGCGGGCGGACCACCGTCTCCTGGAACCAGGCCCGCTTCGCGCATCACCCGCCGAACCGTCGCCTCCAGTGCGCTGTCCTCGGCGATCACCGTCTCGCACCGGTCGGGCAGCAGGTCCAGCGGCCGGTACCACTGCCGCATCTGCGCGGCCCCGAACTCGTCCCGTTGCGGCCGGCCGGCGTGCCGGCGGAGCGTCTCTTCCCAGGAGGCGTCCAGATAGAACCAGGCGCTGCGCGGATGGTCGCGCCGGAGGGCCTGCAACATCGGCCCGTAGCGGTCGGCGGCCAGGATTCCTTCGAGGACCACGTGATAGCCGGCCCCGAGCGTGTGGCGAGTGATCGTATCGATCAGCCCGATGTTCACCCCGCCGGGCACATCATGCTCGCGTAGCATCTGGCGCCGTACGACGTCCTGGCCGATGATCGCCAGGCCGCGGCCATAAGCCGCCCGCACCGCATGGGCAGTGGTCGTCTTGCCTGCTCCCGAGTTCCCGCGCAGGACGATCAACGCCGGTGAAGAGGACTTCGGCACCGCGCCAGCATAAGAGCTCCGGGATTCCCCCCCCTCGTACCTCGGTCGCCAGGTAACCGCGCCCTCCTCGCCATGAGTGAGGTAGGTCACATCGGTTCGGCACATCCGTGATGCATTCGTAACATGGAATTGCATAGATGCCTAATGCAACTATGCGGACCGTGAGCGGAGGGCTACGTCCGGTGCGAGTCCTCGGCGTTGGCGCTGGAGGTAGCCCATGTGCGGAATCACCGGTTGGGTGGCGTTCGGCCGCGACCTGCGGGCGGAGCAGCCGACCGTGGACGCGATGACGGAGACGATGTCCTGCCGTGGCCCGGATGACCGCGGCACCTGGGTCGGTCGGCACGCGGCGCTCGGCCACAGACGGCTGGCCATCATCGACCTGCCCGGCGGTCGCCAGCCGATGAGCGTCGACACGCCCGGCGGGCCCGTGGTGATGGTCTACTCCGGAGAGGCGTACAACTTCTCCGAACTGCGCCGCGAGCTGATCGGGCGCGGGCGCCGGTTCCGGACCGACTCCGACACCGAGGTCGTCCTGCAGGCCTACGTGGAGTGGGGCGACGCCTTCGTCGAGCGGCTCAACGGCATGTACGCCTTCGCCATCTGGGACTCTCGCGAGAACCGCCTCATCATGGTCCGCGACCGCATGGGCATCAAGCCCTTCTACTACTACGAGACCTCCGACGGCGTGCTGTTCGGCTCCGAGCCGAAGGCGATCCTGGCCAACCCCCTCGCGGAGCGCACCGTGACCCTCGACGGCCTCCGCGAGCTGTTCGCGTTCGTCAAGACGCCCGGCCACGCGATCTGGGAGGGCATGCGCGAGGTCGAGCCCGGCACGATCGTGACGGTCGGTACGAACGGCGTGCGCACCACCCGCTACTGGACGCTCGAGACCCGTGAGCACACCGATGACCGGGAGACGTCGGTCGCTCACGTGCGCGAACTGCTGGAGGACATCGTCCGCCGCCAGCTCGTCTCCGACGTGCCGCGCTGCACCCTGCTGTCCGGCGGGCTCGACTCGTCGGCGATGACGGCGATCGCCGCCGAGCAGCTCGCCGAGGTCGGCGAGACGGTGCGCAGCTTCGCCGTGGACTTCGTCGGGCAGACCGAGAACTTCGTCCCCGACGAGCTGCGCGGCACACCCGACACGCCGTACGTGCACGACGTCGCGGCGAAGTCCCGCACCGAGCACCAGGACATCGTGCTCGACTCCGACGAGCTCGCCGACCCGGACGTGCGCTCGAAGGTCATCCGGGCCCGGGACATCCCGGCCGGGTTCGGTGACATGGACGCCTCGCTCTACCTACTGTTCAAGTCGATCCGCGAGCACTCGACGGTGGCGCTGTCGGGGGAGTCGGCCGATGAGGTCTTCGGCGGCTACCAGCAGTTCTTCGATCCGGTGGCCCAGCAGGCCACGACGTTCCCCTGGCTGGTGCGGTTCGCCCGGCACTTCGGTGAGGACGACAGCATCCTCACTCCCGAGCTCGCCGCGACCATCGATCTGCCGCGGTACGTCCAGGACGCCTACGACACCTCGGTGGCCCGGATCCAGCGGCTCGACGGGGAGAGCGACTTCGAATGGCGCATGCGCAAGGTGTGCTATCTGCACCTGACGCATTTCGTGCGCATCCTCCTGGACCGTAAGGACCGCGCCTCGATGGCGGTCGGCCTGGAGGTGCGTGTGCCCTTCTGCGACCACCGCCTGGTGGAGTACGTCTACAACACGCCCTGGTCGCTCAAGACCTACGACGGGAGGGAGAAGTCGCTGCTGCGCGGCGCCACGCGCGACGTGCTGCCGCAGTCGGTGGTGGAGCGGGTGAAGTCGCCGTACCCGTCCACACAGGACCCCGCGTACGCGGTGAAGCTGCAGGAGAACGCCCGCGAGTACCTGTCCACCCCCGACCACGCCGTGTTCGACATCGTCAGCCGCGACTGGCTCGCCCGCGCGGTCGAGGTCGACACGCCACAGATCACACAGGCGTCCCGCCATGGCCTCGAACGCACGCTCGACCTGGCTCTTTGGCTGGACATGTACAAACCAACCCTGAAACCATCCTGACCATGACCGAAGAGGCGGTGCACACCGACGAGGCGCTCGACGTCGTCATCGCGATGCACCGCCTCATGCGCCGTCTCCGCGCGTCGGGCCAGAGCGGCACGGTGCACCCGACGCAACTGATCGTGCTGGCCCTGCTGACCCAGCACGGCCCGCTGCGCATCGGCGAGATCGCCCGGCGCGTCCCCTGCTCGCAGCCGACCGCCACCACCGCGGTGGCGGGGCTGCTGGCGGGCGGGTACGTCGACCGCAAGGCGGACCCCGCCGACGGCCGCGCAACCCAGGTGGTCGGCACCGAGGCGGGCAGGGAGATCCTCCGCTCGTTCGCACGCGGCCAGGCGGAGGTCCTCGCCGGGCTGATGTCGGCCATCCCGTCGGAGCAGGCGAACCTGCTCCTGGCAACCGCACCCGTCCTCAGCCATCTGGCCGACCTGCCGGCCCCACCGGACCCGCGACCGCCGGGCGACACGCCCGACCGCGACGGGACGCCGGCCGGGCCCCCGGCCACGGCGAGCGGGCGGCGCTACGCGATGGATCCGTCGAGTGACGTTCGGCGGGAACCGGGTGCTTGACGTCACCGGCCGTCGATCGAGATGCCGTATGTGCTGATCTTCCGGTAGATGGTCGCCCGCGAGATGCCCAGCAGATGGGCCGCGAGGGCCTTGTCACCGTCGGTGTCCCGCAGCGTGCGGACGATCGCGTCGCGCTCCATGGACTCCCATGGGGTGAGTACGCGCCGGCTGGTCACGTGGCAGGACTCGGGCAGGTCCTGCGGTTGGATCTCGCCGATCCGTCTGCGGGTCAATGCGGATCGCAGCGCCTGAAGGAGTTCGGTGACATTGCCCGGCCAGCCATAGCGCAGCAACACCCGCATGGCCGCAGGTGAGCACGATACGGGCCCGCCGCGGGAGAGCCTGCGCAGCAGGGCAGGCACGAGGTCGCGCACGTCCTCGATCCGGTGGCGCAGCGCCGGCATGGTCAGCGTCACCGCCAGCGCGGACGACAGGTCCTCCGGCGGCCTGGCCTCGAGGTGGGTGGTGGCGACCACCCAGGGCCGACCCGGATGGTGAGCAGTGGTGCGCATCCACTCCAGGAGCGCCGAGATGGTCTCTTGGGGGTACCGCTCCGGGTGGCGCAGTACCACGGTGGCTCCGGGTGTGCCGATGGCTTCGGTGATCCGGCGTTGGCAGGCCGGCCGATCCTCGGCGAGGTCCTGTGGCCGGATCACCATGAAGGGGCTCGCCGGGCTGTGGCTGCGGTGCACGGCCTCAGCGAGCGCCAGTTTGCCCACTCCAGGCTCGCCTTCCAGGAGCACCCAGGTGCGGTTCCTGCAGTGCGTCCCCAGATCGGTGCACGCCTTGGTGAACGCGTAGGAACTGCCGGCCAGCCTGAGCTGGGGAGGCCGGATCAGGTGCCGAGGTGGCCGGGCGTCCGGTGCGATCTCGATCTCGACGATGGCACCGGCCGGTTCGGCCCGCGCCCCCACAGGGCGGAGCCGAATGGTGGCCATGTCACCTCCTGCCAGCATGACCTGCTCGACCAGTTCCCGGCCCGCCCGCGACAGCTCCGTCACCTTGTCCCTGAGGATCGTGTGGTCGGTGGAGTCGAGCAGATGAGCGGCGTGCTCGTTGGCGATGACCAGGTCCTCGCTGACGGTGACGACGGCGCCGCCGCGTCTGCTGATGCCGAGGAACGCGGTGAGCAGAGCCCTCTCGTGCTCCGATCCGAGTTCCAGCAGCCGCTGTTCGATGTCCTCGGCGGCCTCGCTCGCCAGGGCGGCCATCAACGGGTTGGCGTCCTTGATCCAGCACGTGATGTCGATCAGGCCGGCCAGCCGTCCCGTCAGCGGGTTGTGAACGGGCGCTCCCGCGCACGCCATCGCGTGCAGTCGTTCGGTGAAGTGCTCGGTGCCGAAGACGGCGGCGACCTGGCGCGCCTCGATCGCGGTCCCGATGCCGTTGGTCCCGACGTACTCCTCGCCGTAGCCGAAGCCCGGGGCGAGCTGGAGCCGGTCGAGGCATGCGGCCAGGGAGGCGTGTTCGACCCGCCGATCGAGGATCCGGCCGTGGGCGTCGGTCAGCAGAAGGCTGGCCGAGGCGTCGGACAGCACCTCCTGCAGCCGGTCCAGCACGGGTCTCGCGGCGTGGATCAGGCGGCCACCGGTGTCGAGATCGTCGAAATACGGCGGATCAAGGTGATCACTGGCGACACCGGACAACCGCGAACGACGCCACGACTCTACGATCCCGGTCCGCATCGGCAGGCGGGGAAGGCTCCCCGATTCCAGGAAAAGCTCTCTGGCCTTGGCCACAGCGCGGCATGGATCGCCGCTGGTCTCGATCACTACCGGCCCCCTGGCGCTGGTAGCGTCCGCTCCCTCTCACCTTCAGACTATGCCCACAGCACCCGGTGGGTGCCAGGTCATCGCAGCCGTAGAGCGTAGAAGCGATTCCTCCCGGGAAGACGGCGGCCCGGACGCGGAGCCGGGCCGCCGTGGATGGAGTGCCGACCTCGATCCGTGTTGAGGGACGGAGGCTCAGCGGCGTCCCCGACCACCTGTCGGGCTGCCGTCGCTCATGGGCGCCATCATCGGGTTCGGGGAGGCGCCGACTGCGACGACATGGCCGGTGCCGGCCGTCGGGGCACTGGCGGCTGCGTACGCAGGCGGGGCGAAGACGGCGGCGGCTGTCGCCAGACCCAGCGCTGCGATCGTCTTCTTCAGCATCGTGATCTCCTAGATGGGTGCGGGTGGCCGGTCGGTCACCACTCCCAGACAAACCCGCTACGCCATCGCGGGACGTCTAATGTTGAGACGACGCGTCATCTTCAGGCGCCGACGCGACCACGGTCCGAGGAGACCTCGGTGCGGCACCATCGCGGCCGACTACGCGGGACGTGCCCCTGAATACCCAGGATCTCCGGTGAGTGATCCCAGCGCCGTCCAGGTGACGGCTGCGTCAGGCGGACCGCAGCAGTTCGTGGAGCCGGGTCGTGTCGATGACGTGGGCCCGGGACGGGAACACCTTGTTCACCAGCACCTCATGGGCTTCGGTGTCGGGGTCGGCGACGCCGTCCGACAGGACGTAGACGCGATAGTCGCGGTCGGCGGCGTCGATGAGGGTGGAGAGGACGACGCCACTGGTGCTGATGCCGGAGAGCACCAGGGTGTCAATGCCGCGATCGCGCAGTTGCCGGTCGAGGTCGGTGGTGGAGATTCCGCCGAAGCGGATCTTGCGTACCACGATGTCGCCCTCCTGGGGAGCGATCCGCTCGTTGAGCTGGGTGGTGGAGTCCTGGTGGTGCATCATCTTGGCCGCGGCGACTGCGGTGAAGGTCTTGTTGGTCTCCGGGACGGCGGCCCAGTCGTCCTCGGTGAAGGCGACGCGGACGTACCCGATGGTGCCGCCGGCGGCGCGGACCTCGGCGATGGCGTTGTCGACCCGCTCGAGCAGCGCGTCGCGGTCGGGGATGTGGGCGACGATCCCGTTCTGGAAGTCCATCGCCAGCAGGGCGGTCCGCTCAGGATCGATCGTCGGGACTGCAGTGGTGCTCACGTGCTGTTCTCCTTGGGTGGTGTTGCTGGTTGCGTTGTCGTCGGTGCCGGTGCGCTGGTCGGTGTCGCGGCGGCCCATCAGCCGGCGGTCCAGGACCGTCAGCAGCAGGACCACGACACCCGCCGCGACCAGCACGACGCCGAGGGTGTGCAGGCCGTGGTCGCCGACCCCGTCGCGGAAGACGATGCCGGTGGCCACGGCCGAGACGATGGTTCCGAGGTACCCGAAGGTCCGGAACAGGCCAGAGGCGGTACCGATCTGCTCAGGCGACGCCGAGAGGTAGAGGGCGGTCTGATTGCCGACCGTGGTGACGGCCGAGGTGACGCCGAAGATCAGTGAAACCGAGACGATCGCGACCACCGGGCTGTGCGAGGTGAGCAGCACGATGCCGATGGACCCGGCCAGCATGGTCGCCGCCGAGGCGATCAGCGGACCGCGGACCAGGTTGCGGCTGGCGAGCGGGCGTGGCAGCAGCGCGGAGACCGCGCCCATCGGCAGCAGCAGCAGTCCGGCGTCCTCGGCGGAGATCCCGCGTGCCGCCTCCATCCACTGCGTCATCCCGTACATCACGGTGTAGATGCCGAGCAGGGTGAACGCCTGCCGCAGGTAGGTCCGGCCGAGGGCGCCGTTGGCGGCGAGCCCGCGAAGGTCGAAGAACGGCCCGGTCGTACGCAGTTCCCACCACACCGTCGGCACGGCGACCACCATGAAGGCGGCGAGCGCGTACCAGTCGGCGTGCGGCAGGCTCATCAGGAAGATGATCAGCGAGGTCATCGCCGCGGCGAAACCGAGGATCCCGGGCAGGTCGATCCGGTCGGCCACCTCGCGGAAACCGCGCGGTCCGCCCTCGCGTACCGGGTCCCTGGGCACCCAACGCACGGCCATCGCCATCGCGAGCGCGGTGACCGGGATGTTGATCAGGAAGGCCCAGCGCCAGCCTGCCGCGCCGACCAGCAGGCCACCGATCGGCGGGCCGATGGCCACTGTGGCCATGCCGGTGACCGCGATACCACCGAGCACGCCGCCCGGCGGCGACTTCAGCCCGGCGTCCGCCGCGCGGCGCCGGATCAGCACCATCGCCGACGGGAAGCCGGCCGAGGTTCCGACGCCGACGAGCACGCGGGCAACGGTCAGCATCGCCAGGTTCTGGCCGAAGCCGCCGACCAGGCCGCCGAGCAGCACCAGGAGGATGCCGCCGAGGAAGACCCGGCGCGGGCCGAGCACCTCCGCCAGCTTGCCCGCCGTGGGCTGCGCGATGGCGCTGGTCAGATACAGCGAGGTGACCAGCACGGAGGTGCTGCCCACCGAGACGTGCAGGCCGGTGGCGATGGGCACCAGCGCGGTCGCGATGATGGAGCTGTTGATCGGGTTGAGGCTGGAGCCCACGTAGAGCGGCGCGGTGAAGGTCCAGGCGAAGGGATCGCGTTCGCCGTCGCGCGACGGCGAGTCCGCCTCAGTGGCGTCGGTGTTCACGCGCCGCCGCTCAGATCCGCCGCGGCGAGACGTTCCAGCAGCTCGATGGCCTTCTCCAGGCTCTCGCGCTCCTCGGGGGCGACGACTTGGTCGATGGCTCGCGCCAGGAAGGACTCGCGGCCGGCCAGCAGCGAGGTGATGAGCTCGGCAGCGGATGGATCAGCGCTGATCAGGGTCTTGCGGCGGTCCTCCGGGTCCGGCTCGCCGCGGACCAGCCTGGCGGCCTTGAGCACCGCGAGGCTCTGCGCGATGGACTGCGGGCTGACGTGTTCCAGCGCGGCGAGACGGGCCGCGGTGATCGGGCCCTCGTCCACCACGCTGCGCAGTACCGAGAGCTGGGTGATGGTCAGCCCGAGAGAGTACATCCCCGATTCGGTACGCAGGCGTCCCCGCAGGCGTTTGATCGCGTGATCGAGACGCTGTGCCGTCGCCGCTGACCGCTTTGAGCCGAGATTTCCCTCCATGGCCTGCACGTTAGCAGTTAGCCAAGCAACTTTGCCAAGTTGCTTGGCTAATTACCCGCGATGCGGCCACGTGCCCGGCCAAGTTGTCAGACGTGTAATCATGTCCACATGTCTCGATCGGGTCTCTCGACGGTCACGGTGGTCGACGCGCTGGTCGAGGCGCTGCGAGAGCAGATCCTCGACGGGCAGTGGCCTCCGGCGGCGCCGGTCGCCGAGGTGGAGGTGGCACGGCGTTTCCAAGTGTCGCGGCCGACGGCGAAAGCGGCGGTGCGCACGCTGGTGTTCGAGGGCCTGCTCCGACAGGACTCCCACCATGCGGCCGTTGTTCCATCCCTCTCCGCGCAGGACATCGAGGATCTGTACTTCGTCCGCATCCCGCTGGAGCTGGCGATGGTCGAGCGTCTCAGTCAGGCGAACGATGTCCGGCTGGACGACGCCGAGAACGCGATCGTCGCCTTGGAGAGGCTGGCCGATGACGCGGTGACCAGCTCGTTCGTGGCCGCGGACCTGGGCTTCCACCGTGCCCTGGCGGCGGCGGCCGGCAGCCGGCGCCTCGAACGCTCCTACAACGCGCTGGCGGGGGAGGTCCACCTGTGCATGATGCAGACGCGGCAGGCCCTCGGCCGTACGCGGATCGCCGGTGAGCATCGGCAGATCCTCCAGGCGATCCGAAGCGGGGACGGGCCCGGCGCGGTGGAGGCCGCCCGGCGGCACCTGGCCGGAGCACGGGACGCGCTGCTGAAGAGCGGACCGGACGGCCTGAAGGAGTAGCCGGCTCCGGGCGTGCGGCGGACGCGCCGGGTGCGCCCTTTCCGGTCGTCGCCGCACGCCGGGTTCGGAACGTCAGGCCTGCCGAGTCCGCTGGCGCTGCCGGCCGAGGCCGTCGATCTCCAGTTCGACGACGTCGCCCGCCTTCAGGTAGTCGGCCGTGGCCGATCCCATCGCGACGCCGGCCGGCGTTCCGGTGTTGATGATGTCGCCCGGCCGCAGGACCATGAACTGGCTGAGGTACCAGATGAGATGGTCGACTCCGAAGATCATGTCGGCGGTGGTGCCGTTCTGGCGCAGCTCGCCGTTCACCCACAGCCTGAGACGGAGATCCTGCGGGTCGGCGACCTCGTCCGCGCTGAGTATCCAGGGGCCCAGCGGGTTGAAGGTCTCGCAGTTCTTACCCTTGTCCCACTGGCCGCCGCGTTCGAGCTGGAACTCCCGCTCCGACACGTCGTTGCTGATCGCGTACCCGGCGATACAGGCGCGGGCCTGCTCGACCGAGTCGAGGTAGCGCGCGGTGGTGCCGATGACGACCGCGAGCTCCACCTCCCAGTCGGTCTTCTTCGAACCACGAGGAATCAGCACGTCATCGTGAGGACCGACGACGGTGTCCGCCGTCTTGAGAAAGATGATCGGCTCCTCGGGCGGGGTGGCACCGGTCTCGCGCGCGTGGTCGGCGTAGTTGAGCCCGATGCAGATGATCTTCCCGACCCGGTCGAGTGGAGGGCCGAACCGTCCCGGCTCGACGACCGGCAGTGTGCCGAGGTCGAGCCGTTCCGGAGAGTTCACGAGCTCCATGTCGATGGTGTCGGTGAGCGGAGTCAGATCGCGCCAGAGGCCGTCGGACCCGGACACGATGGGCCGCTCGGCTCCCGGCTCACCCGTACGCGCGAATCTCATGGTCAGTGTGGTCCTTTCGTTGAGAGGGCGAGGAACTCGGTCAGGTGCACCGCGCGGACACGTGATCGGTGTCGGCGCAGTGCCTGGCGAAGCTGGCGCAGGCACCCGGGGTTGACCGCGACCACCATGTCGACGCCGGCGGCCTCGATCTCGGCCACCTTGGCCTTCGCCAGCGCCCGCGATTCGCGTGGGCGGACCAGCGAGTACGTGCCGGCGGCGCCGCAGCACGTGGCCGCCGAGGGAAGTTCGACATAGTCCGCGACACTCTGCAGCAGTCGCCGCGGTTCGCGCCACACGCCGAGGCCGTTGCGAAGGTGACAGGAGTCCTGCAAGGTCACCCGGGCGGGCCGGCCGTCGATCAGGACCGGCTGGAACCGCTGGTCCTGGACGTATTCGGAGAACTCCCGTACCCGCTCCCGCCCGATCACCGAGGCGAGATGGGCGGCGCATCCGCCTGAGGTGGTGACGATGGTGCCGGGCAGGTCGTCGCCGAGGCGGCGGGCCAGCGCCGCGCCCCGTTCGGGCTCTCCGTTGTGCGCGTGCAGCGCGCCGCAGCAGCCCTGGTCCGGATCCGCCGCGAGGCCCGGTGCCAACGCGAGCGCGGCACGGCTGACACGCGGGAACAGCGTCCGCTCCACGCAGCCGAGCATCAGCTGGTCGGCCTCGTCGGCCCTCCGGCGGGCGGCCCGCCGGAGGATCCCGGCGAGCCGGTGGGCCGGGCGCAGCCTCACCAGCAGGACGAGGGCGCGCACGATCAGCGGACGGCGGCGTCCCTGCCACTGCGCGCCGCGCCACTGCTCGAGCAGTTGGCCGTACTCGACGCCGGCGGGACAGACCGGCTCGCAGGCGCGGCAGCCGAGGCAGAGGGAAGCCTGCTCGGCCAGGGTGGGATCGTCGACGTCGAGCCGCCCGGCCTCGAGCGCTCGCATGAGGGTGATCCGGCCGCGGGGCGAGGACGCCTCGTCACCGGTCATGGCGTAGGTGGGACACGCCGGGAGACAGAACCCGCAGGAGATGCAGCGGCTCAGCCGGTCGGCGTCGAAGAGGGCGGCCACTTATGATCCCAACTTTCCGGGGTTGAGGATGCCCGCCGGATCGAAGGCGGACTTGATCCGGCGCAGCAGGGCCGTCTGCTCCGGCCCGAGGCGTTCGGCCAGATAGGGCAGCTTCGCCGCGCCGACGCCGTGCTCGCCGGTGATCGTCCCGCCGAGCGCGATCGCGGTTCGGAAGATCTCGCCGAAGGCGCGTTCGGCCCGGGCGACGGCCTCGGTGTCCTCGGCGGAGGGCAGCACGCACGTCGGGTGGAGGTTGCCGTCACCGGCATGCCCGAATGTCGCGATCACGACGTCGTGCCGGCGCGCGATGTCGTCGATGCGGGCGACCATCTCGGCGAGACGGGGCCGGGGCACGCTCGCGTCCTCGAGGATCGTCAGGGAGCCGAGCCGGGACAGCGCCGGGAGGGTGCAGCGGCGGGCGGCCAGCAGCGACTCGGCCTCGGCGACGCCACCGATCTCGACGGACAGGGCGCCGCTGTCGAGACACGCCTGTCGCATCCGCGCGAGACTCGCGGCCACCTGATCGTCGCCGCCGTCGTCGCCGAAGAGCAGCATCGCGCCGGCCGTCGCGTGCAGCCCGAGGTGGGCGTAGGCGTCGACGGCGTCCATGCACCGGCGGTCGAGGAACTCCAGCGTCGCGGGCACGACGCCGCGCGCGATGATCTCGGTCACGGCATGGCCCGCCGCCGCGAGGTCGGCGAAGTAGGCCAGTCCGGTTCCCATCGTCGCGGGCACGGGCAGCAGGGCGACGGTGGCCTCGGTGATGATGCCGAGGGTTCCTTCCGAGCCCGTGAGCAGCCGGGTCAGGTCGTATCCCGCGACGTCCTTCCACAACCGGCCACCGGTGGCGACGATCTCACCGGTTCCGAGCACGGCGGTGAGGCCGAGGACGTAGTCGCGGGTGACGCCGTACTTCAGCCCGCGCAGTCCGCCGGCGCAGGTGGCGATGTTGCCGCCGATCGTGGAGACGGTGTGGCTGCCCGGGTCGGGCGGATAGAACAGGCCGTGCTCGCCTGCCGCCTTCGCCAGCGCCGCGGTCGTCACGCCGGGCTGGACCCGGGCCAGCAGCTCTGCCGGGGCGATCTCCTCGATGCGCCGCATCCGGGCCGTGGTCAAGACGATGCCGCCCTGCTGGGCCGAGGTGGCGGCGCACAGGTTCGACCCGGAGCCTCGCGGAATGACCGGGAGGCGATGCTCGACGGCGATGCGGACGATCTCGGCGATCTGCGGCGCGTCGTCGGGCTCGACGACCGCCTGTGGGTAGGCGTGGAACAGCGGCGTCGCATCCCGCGCGTACGCCTCGAGCACCCCCGGGTCGGTGCGCACATTCTCGTCGCCGACGACCGAGCGGAGCTGCCGCAGGACATTGGTGGAGAGAGATCGATCACTGAACATTGTCAGACATGTAAGCATGGCAGCAGGCCGTCGTCCAGAGCCGGGATCGATCGACACGGACGCGCATCCCACGATTACTGTTAGCGGCAGTGGAGGTGCCCATGACCGATCTGGAGCTCACCTGGCTGCGCTCCTGGCTGGAGGTCGTCGACTCCGGCGGCTTCGCCCGAGCGGCTGCGCGCGTCCACCTGTCGCAGCCCCGCATCTCGGCGCACGTCGCGAGCCTGGAGAAGGCGCTGGGATGCCCGCTGATCGAGCGGCGTACCCGCCCGCTGACCTTGACGGATGAGGGCAAGCGGCTGCTTCCCCGGGCACGGTCGATCATCGCCGCCGTCGACGACACGGTGTCGGACATGCGGTCGACGACGTCGGTCGCGGGCCGGCTGACGATCGCCAGCTTCGCGAGCGCGAGCTCGGAGTTCCTGCCGCCGCTGCTGAAGCGGTTGCGTGAGAAGAACCCGCTGATCGAGGTGGGGGTTCTCGACGGCGACGTGCAGGTGATCGAGTCGACGCTGTCGGTACGGCGGGCCGCGGTCGCGATCCGGCCGTACCGGCCGGAACCCGCGGATCATGCTCTGGTCCGGCGGCCGCTGTGGCGGGAGCCGTTCGTGGTCCTGGCCCCCCTCGGTCATCCCATCCTGGCCCAGGAGTCCATCGGCCTCGAAGAGATCGCCCGGTACCCGGTCATCACGATCGGCGATCCGCTGGACACGCCCATCCTGGGGTACGAGGCGTCGCTGGCCATGCACTCCAGTCGACTGGAGCCCGAGGTCGGGATCGTCTCGCACCAGCCGACCACGCTGACCGCGATGGTGCGGGCGGGGCTCGGCCTCGGGTTGGTCAACCTGCTCGCGGCGACCATGGCTCGCCGCGACGGGCTCGAGACACGCCTGGTCGACGACCCCCACCTGTACCGCGACGTGGGCCTGTGGTGGCATTCCGAACGGCCGCTGAGCCGGGTCGCGCAGGCGTTCATCGATCTCGCCGTGGCGAGCGAGCGGCCTCCCGGCACGCTTCCCATCCCCGACTGAGCCGTCCCGGGCCGAGTTCTGCCCTCGCCTGAGGCGGCCCGTCGCCCGGCGTTATTCGTGTTTCGAATCCCTTGTATCCACAACTCGTCGTTGTTACGGGCGTGTTGCCGGTGGCTGAATGTGTGCCGAACTCGAACTCTCAGGTCGGCGTTCGCCGCAGTTCAGAAAGGATACGGGATGGGACTAGACGACTCTGACGACGCGTTCGGGGTGCTCTCGCCGCCGTTGGTGGACCTGCCGCGCGGTGACGCCGGCGCGGTCATCACGTCCGTGGAGACCTACGCGCTGGCCGTCCCCCTCAAGCAGCCGATCGCCGATTCCACGGCGGGGCTGCGGTCCTGGATCGTCCCCGTGGTCGAGATTCGCACGGCCGACGGACGTGTCGGAACGGGCATCTCCGGGGTGCACTGCGCTCCAGAGCTGCTGTGCGATGTGATCAGCCGCTACTACGCGCCCTCGCTGCTGGGAGCCGCGTCCGAGGACATCCTCGGGACCTGGAAGCGGTTGTACTGGCTGCCGACCCACTGGCTCGGCCGGGCCGGCGTGGTGCACATGGCACTGGCGATGGTCGACATCGCGTTGTGGGATCTCGCGGCGCAACGGGCCGAGATGCCGCTGTGGCGGCTGCTGGGCGGCAGCGCCGAGGCGATCGAGACCTACAACACCGACGGAGGCTGGCTGAACTATCCGGTCGACACACTGGTGCGGGATCTGACCTCGCTGATCGACCGCGGCTGGCGCCGAGTGAAGATCAAGGTCGGCAAGCCCGACTGGCGGGAGGACGCCCATCGGGTACGCGCGGTCCGCCGAGCGATCGGCGACGGCATCACCCTGATGTGCGACGCCAACCAGCGCTGGGATCTGTCGACGGCCGGCCGGCTCCTGCCGGTCCTGGAAGAGGTCGGCATGGACTGGATCGAAGAACCCCTGCACGCCGACGCGCTGGACGGGCACGCCCGGCTGCAGCGGGCCACGCGTGTCGACATCGCCGCCGGGGAGAGCCTGTACTCCTATCACCACTTCGCCGATTTCATCGCGGCCGACGCGATTCGCGTGGTGCAGGTGGACGTGACCCGTGTCGGCGGGGTCACCGAATGGCTTCAGGTCGCCCACCACGCGGCCGCGCACGGGCTGCGGATCGCCCCCCATGCCGGCGACATGATGCAGGTACACCAGCACCTCGTCGGTACGACGCTGAGCGACGTGCCGCCGCTGGTCGAGTTCATCCCGTGGACCCAGGACGCGTTCGAGCAGCGCAGCGTGGTCAACGAGGGCTACCTGGAACGTCCGCAACTTCCCGGCGCGTCGACGGCCGTCCATCGTGACGCCCGCCGTAACTGGCAGATCCGCGGTGTCGGCCACGTCGCCGAGCAGGGCGGGACCGCCGCCGAGCCGCATCGGTCACGGACCGCCGAATCTCGTAGCGAAGGAGAAAATCAGTGAAGCGCGGAACCGGTATCGCTCTGCTGGCCTCGACACTGGCCGCCTCGCTGCTCACCGGCGCGTGCGGCAGCGGGAGTTCCACGGGTGGCGGGGGATCCGGCGGTGGCAAGAAGCTCGTGATCGGCGACATCCTCTTCGACACCGACGCTTACCAGATCGCCCAGCAGAAGCAGATGCAGAAGTACGCCGACAGCCTGGGCATCAAGATCATCTTCGAGAACCAGCAGGGGCAGGGCACCAAGGCGCCGGACCTGATGCAGAACCTGCTCACCCGCGGCGTCGACGGCATCATCATGCAGCCGGCCGACGCGAACGTCGCTGTTCCGCTCGTCAGGCAGGCGCAGGCCGCGAAGGTCCCGGTGCTCGGGTGGGCGATCCCGTTCGGGGCCGGAGTGACCGCCCCGTACGTCGGGCTGGAGGAGAAGACGGAGACCGAGGCCGCCGGTAAGGCCGCTGCCCAGTACGTCCAGCGGAACTTCCCGGGACAGCCCGTCAAGGTGCTGATCGTCACGATCACCGGCGTCTCCAGTTGCGCGAACGACCGCATGGGGCCCTTCGAGAAGGGGGTCAAGTCCGTCGCGCCGGACGCCCAGATCACGACCGTCAACGGCGCGGCCAACCGGAACACGGCGGTGACCGTCGCCGAGGACGCCCTGCAGCGCGACAAGGGCTACAACATCGCCACCGGCTGCAACTCCGACATGGCGATGGGGGCCCTGCAGGCCTTCAAGTCCGCGGGGCTGGGCGGCGCGACCGGCAAGAAGCCCGACCACACCTACTTCTACAGCATCAACGGAACCGACGAGGAACTGCGCGCACTCACCGATCCGGCGTCACCGCTGATGGCCGACCTCGGGCTGACTCCCCAAGAGGTGGCCCAGACCTTGATCGACACCACGCGGCAGATGATCAGCGGCAAGATCCCGCCGCGCAGCGCCTACACCGCGAACGTACCCGACAAGCCGCTCGGGCCCGACTGCACCGCCGCGAACGACTTCAACAAGTCCGAGTACTTCGCGACGGCGAACCTGCCCTGTGTCGGCAAATGAACCCGCACCGAGCGCCCCGGGCGACGACGCGTCCACGGACGCATGAGCAACGGCGAGGAGACACGATGCACACGGCGAGCGGCACCGACCTGCTCGTGATCGATGAGCTGACCAAGAGCTACGACGGCGTGCGGGCACTGCGAGGTGCGAACCTCGTGGTCGACCGCGGCGAGATCCACGCGCTCCTAGGGGAGAACGGAGCCGGTAAGTCGACGCTGATCAAGACCCTCGCGGGCGCCGTCAGGCCGGACTCGGGAACGATCACGTTCGACGGAGCGGCCGTCGAGTTGGGCTCGCGAGCCGACTCGATGAGCCGCGGCATCAGCGTCATCTTCCAGCACGCCAACCTGGTTCCGCAGCTCACTGTCGCGGAGAACGTCGTGCTCGGCAACGAGCAACGGCTGTTCGGTTACCTGCGCGACGGCCGGCAGCGGGAGGCGACCCACGAGGTCCTGGCCCGCCTGGGCATGCGAATCGACCTGAACCGGACCGCCGCGAGCCTGCGCGCCGGCGAACGGCAGCTCGTCGAGATCGCCCGAGCGCTGCTGCGGCGGACGAAGCTGCTGATCCTCGACGAGCCCACCGCCTCGCTGGGCACCGAAGAGGTGGAGCACCTGCATCAAGTGCTGCTCGAGCTGCGCGACAGCGGCATCGGCATCATCTACGTCTCGCATCGGCTGGAAGAGGTGCTCTCCGTCAGCGACCGGCTGACCGTCCTGCGCGACGGCCGGACCGTCGGCACCAGCACCGCCGCCGAGACCAGCACCGCCGACGTCATCCAGCTGATGATCGGCCGCGACGCCTCTCACGTCTTCCGCAAGACCTCCGACGCACGTGAGGAGGTCGTGCTCCGAGTACGGGACCTGACCACCCCGACCGGGCTCCAGGGGATCGGCTTCGACCTGCACGCCGGCGAGATCCTCGGCGTCTACGGACTGCTCGGCTCCGGCCGTACCGAACTCGCCCGCGCCGTCTTCGGGGCCGACCCGATCGGCAGTGGCCTGATCGAGACACCCACCGCGCCCACCGGCCGCAGGCGGAATCCCTACCGAGCCGCCCGCGCCGGCATCGGCCTCGTGCCGGAGGAACGCACCACCCAGGCGATGTTCCCGCTGCTGTCGATCACGGACAACATGAGCTCGGGACGGCCATGGCTCTACACCAGGTGGGGCGTCATCCGTAACCGGCGGCGTCGGCACCTCGTCGAGGAGATGGCCCGGCGGGTCCGGCTCAAGGCGGCGTCGACGGGCCAGAGCATCGCGGCGCTCTCCGGCGGAAACCAGCAGAAGGTCGTTCTCGGCCGATGGATGCTCGGCGGCTCCAGGCTGCTGATCCTCGACGACCCCACCGTCGGTGTCGACATCGGCGCCAAGGAGGAGATCTACCGTCTCATCTCGGAGCTCACCGCCGACGGTACGGCGGTCCTGCTGCTGTCCTCCGAACTGCCCGAGGTCCTCGGCCTGTCCGATCGCGTCATCGTCCTCTTCCACGGTGCGGTCGCGGCCACGTACACGAGCGACGACGTGTCCGAACAAGCGCTGCTGCGCGCCGCGCACGGGGAGGCGGCATGACCGGTATGGAAGGCATCACCTCCGACGCCGTCCCGGCGCGAAGGTCCTCGATCGGCTCCGGGCTGAAAGTCTGGTTCGCCCGGCCGACGAGCAAGACGCTCGTCATGAACCTCGGCATCCTCATCGCCCTGAGCGTGTGGCTGTCGTTCGCGACCAGCCAGTTCACGACGTCCCAGAACATCACCAACGTCCTCGGCCAGGTCTCCTTCATCGGCATATCCGCGTGCCTGGTCACTCCCGTCATGGTCGCCGGCGGCCTGGACCTGTCCGTCGGCTCGATCATCGCCGTCGCCGGCGTCACCGCCGCCAAGTTCGTCGCCGACGCCCACTGGCCCCTCGGATGGGCGTTCCTCATGGGCGCTCTGGCGGGCGGCGTCATCGGGGCCCTCAACGCCTTCCTCATCGTCGGGATGAGGATCAACCCGGTGATCACCACTCTCGGCACCATGTACATCGGCCGCGGCCTGGCGAACGTCGTCGCCGGCGGGTCCCCGGTCACCGGAGTGCCGTTCTCCTTCAACGACCTGGCGACCTCTGACGTGGGACCGGTCCCGGTCCCCGTCGCGATCTTCGCTGTGACCGCCCTCGTCATGATCTTCGTCGAGCGCAAGACCATCCTCGGCCGGTGGACCGTCGCCAGCGGCGGCAATCAGGAGGCCGCACGCCTCTCGGGCATCCCGATCAACCGCACCCGAGTCACCCTCTACATCCTCTCCGGCCTCGCCGCGGGCGTCGCGGGCATCCTCTTGAACTCCCGCATCGCCACCGGCGACCCCAACTCCGGCACCGGCTTCGAGTTCGACGTCATCGTCGCCGTGGTCCTCGGCGGTACCGCCATCACCGGAGGACAAGGGAAGATCATCGGTTCGATCGTCGGTGTCCTGATCGTGGGCGTCCTGAACAACGGCCTCAACCTGCTGGGCGTGTCAACGTTCTACCAGTACATCGTCCAAGGCGGCGTGCTCATCTTCGCCGTCGGCGTCGATGAGGTGTTCCGGCACACCTGGCGCAACATCCTGAGACGGCAGCGTCTCGAACGGCGCCACCCGAGCCAAGCCCGCAATTAGCGAAGGAGGAGACCCCATGCCCGCCACCCCACGAGAAGTGTCCGAGTCCTACTGGCGCGCCGAAGAAAGCCGGGACATCGCCCGCATCCTGTCCCACTTCCACGAGGACGCCGTCTTCCATCCCGTATCCGGTCCGCTCCACGGTCATGCGGAGATCCGCACCTTCTACGACGCGATGGGCGACACCTTCCCCGGCCTGGAGGTCACCATCACCCACGAGATCGGCTCCGGTGACGAGGCGTGCCTCGAATGGGAAGCGGTCCTCATCGACCACGACGGCGCGCGGATCCCGATCCGAGGCGTCAATGTCGTGCGGGTACGCGACGGCAGGTTCGACTCGGTCCGCGCCTACTTCGACCCCACCCAGTTCCCGACGCCAGGAGGCCGCCGGTGATCGACCTGCACACGACCGTACAGATCGGCGACACCGGGCTGCGCGTGCCACGGATCGGCCTTGGAACCGCCTCACTCGGCAACTTCCTGCGTCCCATCAGCGACGAGGACGCCACGGCGGTCATCGCGCGAGCACTGGACCGCGGCATCCGTTACCTCGACACCGCCCCGCTGTACGGACACGGCCTCGCCGAACGGCGCGTCCGAGCGGCGATCGCCGACATTCCGCGAGACGAGCTCGTGATCTCCACGAAGGTCGGCAGGCTCCTGCGCGAAGGCGCTCCCCGCGACGAGAGCCAGTACTTCGACGGGGAACCCTTCTACAAGGACGTCCCGTCCGCCGGCCCCGTATGGGACTTCAGCGAGTACGGCATCCGCCGGTCCGTGGAAGAGAGCATGCAGCGGGTCGGGGTGGACCGGTTCGACATCCTCCACCTGCACGACCCCGACGACCACTTCGACCAGGCGAGCACCACCGGGTACAAGGCGCTCAGCGAGCTCCGGGCCGACGGCAGGGTTCAGGCCATCGGCGCGGGCATGAACCGCACCCCGGTCCTGACGGAACTCGTCCGCGAGTGCGACCTCGACGTCATCCTCCTCGCCGGCCGGTACACGTTGCTCGACCAGAGCGGGATGGACGAGCTTCTTCCCATGTGCGCACGGCGCGCCACCTCGGTCGTCGCCGGGGGAGTGTTCAACAGCGGCGTACTCATCGACCCGGAGCCGGGCACGACCTTCGACTACGTCCCCGCGTCCCCGGAGGTCATCGACCGCGCGCGCCGCATCCGCGGCATCTGCGATCGTCACGGCGTCCCCCTGGCCGCCGCCGCCGTCCAGTTCCCTCTCGCCCACCCGCAGGTGTGCAGCGTGCTTCTCGGGCCCAGGTCACTCGGCGAGCTCGACATGGACCTCGGGCTACTGTCCGTCGACATCCCCGCGGCCCTGTGGGCCGACCTTCGCGCGGCGGACCTGCTCCGACCCGACGCACCGTGCCCAGAGTAGAAAGGCTCACCCGATGGACGAGCGCACCGAGCGCATCGACGCCCACCACCACTTCTGGGATCCGCGCCGTTACACCTACCCGTGGATGGCCGGACCGGAGATGGACCCTGTACGGAGGGCGTTCGGGCCGCGCGACATGCAGCCCATGGTCGACGCCGCCGACATCACCGGAACCGTCCTCGTCCAGACCGTGTCGGACGAGAACGAGACCCGGGAGTTCCTCCGCATCGCGGCTTCGACACCGTTCGTCCGCGGAGTCGTCGGCTGGGTCGACCTCACCTCGCCGGCCGTGGGAGACGCCCTGGACGCCCTCCTCACCGGCGATGACGGCCGGTTCCTCGTCGGCATCCGCCATCAGGTACATGACGAGCCCGATCCGAACTGGCTGTGCCGCGACGACGTGCGCCGGGGCCTGCGCGCCGTGGCCGAGCGTGGTCTCGGCTACGACCTTCTCGTACGGGCGCGGGAACTGCCGGCGACGGTCGAGACGGTCAGGGCGCTGCCGGAGCTGAACTTCGTCGTCGACCACATCGCCAAACCGGCGATCGCCGCGGGCGCCGACGAGCCGTGGGCCGAGTGGATGCCGGTTCTCGCGCGATGCCCCAACGTGACGGTGAAGCTCTCCGGCATGATCACTGAGGCGGACTGGAGTGCCTGGACCCCCGACGATCTCCGGCCGTTCGTCGCTCGTGTTCACGAGTGGTTCGGCGCGGACCGCCTCATGTTCGGATCCGACTGGCCCGTCTGCCTGCTCGCCGGCACGTACGAGTCCGTCATCGAGGGGTTGACCGCGGCCATCGGCACGTTGAGCGCGGCCGAGACCGCGGCGCTCTTCGGCGGCACGGCTCACGCCTTCTACCGTCTGGGGGACCGCCCCACGGGCTGACCAGGAGAGGCCAGGCCCCACGGGCCTGGCCTCATCCGATCTCCTGCCGAAGGCCAACACCCGCAAGCGGGACGAGTGGCCCGGAGGACTTCCTCGGGCCACCGTCTCGGACCGGGACGCCACGGCTCCTCCTTACACCGATGCGCGCACCTCGATCAGCATGGCCTGTTCGGGGTTGAGCGTGGGCATGGGGACGCCGGTCCGGGAGAGGACCGCGCCGGGAAGGGCGGTCCACTCATCCATCGCCTGGGCGACCCATGCGGGCGGCGCCGCCTGGTGTGCGGAGGGGTGGCCGACGTCGGTACGTATCCGTACGCGGTAGTCGCCGGCCGCGTCCAGCCCCGGTAGCCGCACCCGGCCCGACTGCGCCTCGGGGGACGTGGCCAGGCGGGACCAGCAGTACAGCGCGCTCGTCCGGTCGCGCGCGACCACGCCGTGCAGGATGGTCGCGTCGTCACCGGTGTCCGCGCGGACCACCCGGCCGTGGTGCAGGAGCGGACGGAACTCCCGGTACAGCGCCGCCCACGACGCCAGCCGCTCCAGCTCCTCCGGGGAGCACCGCGTGAGGTCCGCCTCGATGCCGGCGTGCCCGAACAGCGCGGTGATCAGGCGGAACGAGTCCGTGGTCACCCGCCGCGTGGTGTGCGCCTCCGCGGCACCGACGTGCGCGCCGACGAGCTCCGGAGGCAGCAGTTGGCCGGTCCAGCGCTGGATCGTCTGGCGTTCGACCGGGTCGTTGCAGTCGGAGGCCCAGACACGGTCGGTCCGCGCGAGGATCCCCAGGTCGACCCGCCCGCCGCCGCCCGCACACGACTCGATCTCCAACGCCGGATGCCTCTCCTTGAGAGCGTCGAGCAGGCGGTACAGCGCCACGGTCTGCGCGTGCACCGCGGGCCGGTCGGCGCCGGTGGCGTCACGGAACACCGCCTCGTGCAGGTCGCGGTTGTGGTCCCACTTCAAGTAGTCGACGGCGTACCGGCCGACGAGCGCGTCGACGCGTTCCAGAATGTAGGACCATGCCTGCTCATTGGCGAGGTTCAGCACGTACTGGTGCCGGGCCGACGGGCCGAGACCGGCGGACGAGCCGAGGATCCAGTCGGGGTGCTCGCGGGCCAGCCGGGACTCAAGGTTGATCATCTCGGGCTCGAACCAGAGACCGAACTGCATGCCGAGCCCGTGGACGTGGTCGACCAGCGGCGTTAGCCCCTGAGGCCAGACATTCTCGTCCACGAACCAGTCCCCGAGACCGGCGGTGTCGTCGCGCCGGCCCCGGAACCAGCCGTCGTCGAGCACGAGCCGCTCGACCCCGATCTCGGCGGCACGGTCCGCCAGGGCGGTCAGCCGGTCCAGGTCGTGGTCGAAGTAGACCGCCTCCCAGGTGTTGAGCGTCAGGGGCCTGGGTCCGGCCGGATGTTCCGGCCGGGCCCGGAGCATGTCGTGGAAGCGGTCGGCGAGCCCGTCCAGGCCGGCGTCGGACCAGGCGAAATGGCAGATGGGCGTCCGGTAGGTCTCCCCGGGGCCCAGCGCGATCTCGCCCGGCTTGAGCAGCTCACCGCCGCCCAGAACGGCCGCGTGCACGCCCGCGCCCTCCGGCAGCTGCTCGACCAGGTACCGCTGGTTCCCGCTCCACGCGACGTGCACGCCCCAGACCTCGCCGTACCGGAAGCCGAAGCCGGGCACGCCGGCGACCATCAGGTACGGGGAGTCGTGGCCCGGCTTCCCCCGCCGGACCTCCCGGACGTGGCCGCCGAAGGCGAGCGGCCGGCGCTGCGGTGCCCGCTCCCGGCACCACTTGCCGGTGAAGTCGAGGATCTCGCCGGCCCGCCGGGGCAACGGCAGGAGAGTGGACACGCCTCCGAGCTGGTAACGCCCCTCGCTCCGCGCCGTGGTACGGCGGGTCACGGCCGCGTCGACGGCCAGAACGCCTGAGGCGCCGAGCCGGTAGCCGACCACGATGTCGACATCGGAGACGTCGTCGGCGAGTGTCATGACGAGCTCGGCGCCGCCGTCGGGCAGCGGCCGGTGCCGCGTGTCGGTGAGGCACGGGCGCGGCGCGGTCGCCGTTCCGTCGAGATGTCCCTCGTGCGCCGGCGTGCCCGACCATCCCTCGGCCTCCGTCGGCCAGATGGACAGGTGCCGCGGTACGTCGGGAGAGTTGTTCAGGACCGCGGGCTCGGCCGTCAGCTTCAGCGCGGCGCGCGCGTCATCGGACAGCTCGCCGAGGTCCGTGCCCCAGTGGAGCACCCTGGGAACCGGTTCGGCCAGCTCCACGACGACGCTGGTGCCGCCCGCGCGCAACTGGACGATCTTCGGGACGTGCATGGTCAAGCCTCTCCCCGAGGTGAAGCCGGATGTGGACTCCTGCGGCGGACGGCCGCAGGGCAGCGCCCGGCACGGTACGGAGCCCTGCGGAGACGCCGTACCGTGCCGGGACGCCGTCGCGTTACTTCTTCGTCAGAATCTGCTGGCTCTTCTGCGCCAGCTCCGGGAAGACGTCGTCATTGCGCTGGTGGGAGAAGTACGCCTCGAGTAGCGGCTTGATCGTGGACTCGATCGCGGCGCCGTTCGTATGCACGACGGCCGGGTACAGCTCACCGCGCTTCAGGGTCTGGGTGAAGACCGACAGGTCCACGCCCTGGGAGGCCAGCGCCTGGGCCGAGGCGTCCATCGAGGCGGAGATCGACGGGAAGAACGTGCCGCTCTTGCCGGCCGCCGTCTGGCAGGCCTCCGAACCCATGTAGGAGATCCACTTCCACGTCAGGTCGGGGTTCTTGGTGCCGGCCCAGATGGTGTTGCCGTTGGAGTTGCTCAGCACCGTCCGGGTCTTGCCATCGGGGCCGAGCACGGTCGGCGCGATGCCCACCTTGACCTTGGACAGTTTGGCGAAGCTCGCCACGCTCCACGAGCCGGACGTCTCCATCGCGACCTTGCCGGAGCCGAGGAGGTCGATGTCGCTGATGATGGCCTGGCCGTTCCCCGAGGTGAACTGGCCGAACTTCGGCTCGAAGCCGCGGTCCGCGAGGCTGCGGAAGTAGCCCATGCTCTTGACGAACCGGGGGTCGTCATAGTTGAACCGCGTGGGCCAGGTGTCCTTGTCGCTCATCTTCCAGCCGAGTGTGGAGACGAAGGAGCTCCAGGTCGTCTGCCCGAGGTAGTCGCCGGTGTTCAGCAGGCCCGTCCCGTACGTGGCGATGTGCGACTTGTCGAAGCCGGGTTGGTCGCCGCGCCTGCCCTTCGTGTCGACCGTCAGGTGCGCGGCCATCTTGTCGAACGTCCCGCCGTTGTCGGGGTTCCAGGTCAGCGATTCGACGTCTTTGGCGGTGTAGCCGGCCTTGGCCAGCATGTCCTTGTTGTAGTAGATGGCGGTCGCGGCCCAGTCCAGCGGGAGACCGTACTGTTTGCCGTCCGTGTACTTCCACGAGTTGACGCCGACCGAGAACCGGGACAGGTCGAAATGGTCCTTGGCGATGAAGTCGTCGAGCGGTTTCAGCTGTCCCTGGCTCGCGTACATCGGGAAGTACTGCACGCTGTCCTGGAAGGCGTCGGGAGCGTTCCCGGAGACGAATCCAGAGGTCAGTTTCGTGAAGTAGTCCTGGACGTCATATTGGGAGATCTTCACCGTGACGCCGGGATTGGCCTGCTCGAACGCCGTGGCGCACGTCTGATACGCCTGGGCCTGCTTGTCGTCCCACGTCCACCAGTTGATGGTCTTCGCCCCGGACGCGCCGCCGTTGCCGCTGCCGCAGCCGGCCGTCGCCAGCACCACCGCCGCGGCGATCGCGCACAGACTCCGCATTCTCATTGTTCCTCGCTTCCCGCACGACCCGCGTGCGCGGTCATGTCCCCCGACGTCCTTGGATCCCCGAGGCCGGCGTTCATCGGTCCGCCGTCCTTCCGGCCTCCTCCAGGTCCGGCCCGAGCCGGACCTCCTCGTGTCCCGCCAGCGTGAGATCGGCCGCCGCCTGGCCGTGGCGGATCCGTACGGTGCGCGCGCCGCCGGGCACCGTGTTGCGGACGGCGCAGGAGACCAGCGCGCCACCCCGCCAGCTGAGGTCGACCGCCCATCCGCCGCGGCACCGCACTCCCCGCACCGATCCGTCGGGCCACTCGCCGGGCACGGCCGGAAGCAGCCGGATGGCGCCGCTGTGGCTCTGCACGACCATTTCCAGGAGCGCCGCCATGAGGCCGTAGTTGCCGTCGATCTGGTACGGCGGATGGGTGCTGAGGAGATTGGGCAGCAGGCCGCCCCACTCCGAGCCGTCGGCCGGCGCGAGCACCGCCGGGTCACCGGGGAACGGGCGGGTCGCCTCCAGGAACAGGCTCCGGGCCGTCGCGGCGTCGCCGAGCCGGGCACGCAGCGCGATCTTCCACGACCAGGACCAGCCCATCGCGCCGGGCCCGCGGACGTCCAGCACGCGAGTCGCCGCGGCCGCGAGGTCGGGCGTCGTCTCCGGGTCGATCTGCCCGAGCGGATGGACGCCGACCAGGTGCGACACATGCCGGTGGGCCGGATCCTCGTCGGGGTGGTCCGCACCCCATTCCCGCAGCCGTCCGTCCGCCGTGAGCCGCGGCGGCCTCAGCCGCGGCAGCGCGGCCCTGATCTCCGCGCACACCGGATCGTCCTCCATCCCCGCGATCCGGGCGGCCTCCAGGCATCGCGTGAACAACGCGCGGATGAGCGCCATGTCCATCGTCGTCGAGACCGACAGCGCCTCCGGGGTGCCGTGACGGGAGATGAAGTGGTTCTCCGGCGACGTGGAGGGCACGGTGTCCAGCCCGCCGTCCTCCGCCTCGACCAGCCAGTCGAGACAGAACTCCGCGCAGGCGCGCAGCGTCGGCCAGGCCCGTTCACGGAGGAAGGCGGTGTCGCGGGTGAAGTCGAAGCGGTCCCACAGGTGCTGGGCCAGCCAGACGCCGCCCATCATCCAGATCGCCCAGGACGGATCGCTGTGCCCCATGCCCACGGGCAGCGCCCAGCCCCACATGTCGGTGTTGTGGTGCGCCACCCAGCCGCGGCAGTCGTACAGCTCGCGGGCGACGCGGCTCCCGTTCGCGCGGAGCCGCTCGATGAGGGCGAACAGCGGCTCGTGGCACTCGCTCAGACCGGCGGTCTCGGCGCCCCAGTAGTTCATCTCCGTGTTGATGTTGATCGTGTAGTTCGACGACCAGGGCGGACGCAGCTCGGCGTTCCACATGCCCTGCAGATTGGCGGGCGGCCCGCCGCCCGGCCGGGACGCCGACGCGAGCAGGTACCGGCCCAGCTGGAAGATCACCGTCGCGACGAGCCCCTCGTCGTCGCCGGAGAGCACGTCGGACCGTACGTCGAACGTCCCGGCGCGGTGGGCGCCGACCGTGAGGCTCGTCGTGTCCAGCAGCCCGCGCAGGTCCGCACGGTGCGCGCCGAGCAACGCGTCGGTGCCCGTCGCGCGGGCCGACTCCGCGGTGTGCGCGGCACGTTCGTGGTGCCGCTCCCGCGTGACCGCCGGATTTCCCGCCCAGACATCGGCCGGGCTCGTCGAACTGGCGAGAGTGATCAGGGCATGCGACATGCCGCGCACCGACCAGACGTCTCCCTCGACGGTCACCGTGCCGTCCGTGTCGATCCGGACGGCGGCCGCGCCGAACGGGTCGTAGCCGTCGGGCGGCGTGTCGGCGTAGCGCAGCGGCTCGGCGACGGTCGGCTCGTGGAGCGGCGCGCCGTCGACGGGGAACTCGACCTCCAGGTCGAAGCCGGACGCGTCCACCGTCCGGCGCACCACCCGGAGCTGGGACGCCAACTCCAGGCTCATGTCGACGACGCCGCCCTCGACGGCGACGGCCACGCAGATCGCCTGGGCCGGCCGGCTCGCCCAGGTGGACCGCCGGACCGTACGGGCGCCGAAGCGCATCGTCTCGCCGACGACGCCGTCGTCCAGGTTCAGCGTCCGGCCCAGGTACTCGGCGTCACCGTCCGCGGCCAGCGACATCCACAGGTCGACGTACGGCAGGTATTCCTGGGTGTAGGGGCCCTCGAAGGACATCAGCAGGGCCTCGGCCCGCCGGTAGTCCTCCGCGCGGACGGCCTCGCGGACCTCCTCCAGCCGCTCCGGACCGGCGCCGGCGGCGAGGACGTCGGCCAGCCCCGCGTCGGGGCCGGCCGGTGTCCCCGACCAGACCGTCGAGTCGTTGACCTGGAACCTGGCGCGGTGAAGGCCGCCGAACACCATGGCGCCGAGCCGTCCGTTGCCGACCGGCGCCGCCTCGAAGAAGTCGGCGGCCGGCCGCGGCCAGGACAGGCGCAGGTCGCCGGAGTGACGGTCATCCCGTGGTTCGTTGCTCATTTGATTCCCGTGAAGCCGATGGAGTTGACAAGGCGCCGGCCGAAGACCATGAACAGCAGGAGCATCGGCAGCGCGGCGATCAGGGTGGCCGCCATCAGTCCCGCCCAGTCCGGTGCGGTCTGCGGCGAGGACTGTCTGAAGACGGCGAGCGCGAGGGTCAGCGGCCGCACGCTGTCGTCATTGGTGACGAGCAGCGGCCAGAGGTAGTCGTTCCAGGCGGTGATGAAGGTCAGGAGCGACAGGGTCGCGATCGGCGCGGCGGTCATCGGCAGGATGATCCTGAAGAAGACGCGGACCGGACCGGCGCCGTCGATGAACGCCGCCTCCTCGACCTCACGGCTGATGCCGAGCATGAACTGCCGCAGGAAGAAGATGTTGAACGCGGAGAAGAGCGCGCCGGGCAGGACCATTCCGGCGAACGTGTTGGTCAGCCCGAGATTCTTGACCAGCACGAAGTTCGGCAGCAGCAGGAAGATGCCCGGGACCATCAGCGCGGACAGCAGCACGGTGAAGACGACATTGCGTCCCTTCCAGCGCAACCGCGCGAACGCGTACGCCGCGAGCGCCGAGCAGAAGACGACGCAGACGGTCAGGACCGAGGCGTAGATCACCGAGTTGCGCAGGTAGAGCGCTGTGTCGAGGGAGGCGCCGGAGCCGCCTTGCGCGACCGCCTCGGCGGGGCTTGCGATCCCGAGCGCACGTTTGAACGCGCCGAGCGTGAACCCCACCGGCAGCGGCGACGACGGGTCGGTCGGCAGCGCGTGGTTGTTCGACAGCGCCGTCCGCAGGATCCAGTAGAACGGGAATATCGTGACGACGATGACGGCGGCGATGTAGACCCACGCCATGAGGCGGCCGAAGGACCACTGTGTGCGTCGCGCCGTAAGGGCTGTTGTCACGGGCATGGCGGCCTCCTCAGCCCAGATCCGACTCGTTGGCGCGGGCGATGCGCAGCTGCAGGAATGTGATCGCCATGAGCATCACGAACAGGGCCAGCGACATCGTCGCCGCGTACCCGAAGTCGAACTCCCCGAAGGCCTTCCGGTAGATGTACATCTGCAGCACGTTGGAGGCGTTGGCCGGGCCGCCCTGGGTCGTCACCTGGACCAGGTCGAAGACCTGGAAGGAACCGATCATCTGCAGGACCACGACCATGACGAGGATCGGGCGCAGCAGCGGTACCGTGAGGCGCCGGAACATCTGCGTCTCGCTGGCCCCGTCCAGCCGGCCGGCCTCGTACACCTGCTCGGGAATGGTCTGCAGGCCGGCGAAGATGAGCACCGCGTTGTACCCCATCGACTTCCAGACGCTGATCATCGCGATCGAGGGGATCGCCCAGCCGCCCGTGCCGAGGAACAGGATCCGGTGGCCGGTCAGTCGGTGGATGACGATGTTGACGATGCCGAGCTGCGGGTCGAGCATCCACGCCCACACGAGTGCCGCCACGACACCGGAGATGAGGAACGGCAGCAGGATCAGGCCCCTGATCACCGTCGATCTGGTGAGCCGGTGAAGGATCACCGCTGTGACCAGCGAGACGAGGATCCCGAAGACCACTGACAGCACCACGAAATAGACGGTCACGCCGAGCGAGTGCCAGAAGACCCCGTCGGAGATCAGCTCCCGGAAGTTGGCCAGGCCGACCCACTTCGGCGGCGTGAGCACGTGGAAGTCGGTGAAGCTGAGGTAGACCCCGCGCAGCGTCGGATAGGCGACGAAGAGCAGGAAGCCGACCAGGGCGGGGAGGATGAACAGCCAGGCCACCAGGGCGTCCCGGCGGCGGCCGGCGACCGGTGCCGCCCGCCGGCCGGTCCCGCGCCCGCCTGACCGGCGTCGCGGAACGCCGAGGGTACCGGTGGTGCCGGTGCCTTTGGCGAGCAGCTTCGCCGGCGCGGGCGCGTCCTGCTCTGGAATCGCCGCCATCGCGCTCTCCTTTCGCGTGAACATGTCGATGGATGAAGGGAACCGGCGGCCCCGCGCAGCCGGAGAGCGGGCGCACCCGACTTTCGGGCATGCGCGAGCTGGGGCTGAGGACCGAGATTGGTTGCTTGAGGCCGGCGGCGACGTGGGCCTGGGGCGCTCACGCCACGGCCATCGGGGATGCCCCCGGCTCGGGGTGCTGGGTAGGAGCAGATTAGGAGCCGTTTGCTTCCAGTGTCAATATATTATTTCCAGCAGATTAAGCCCTGGAGGCGATGAGATTACGGGGCAGAACCTCTTGTTAGCTTCCGTTGGAAGGCTATGATCGACGGGTGGAGCTTCCGAACCAGGCACCGGCCGCCACGCTGGTCTTCCGGACCCTGCTCGCCCACGGTCCCCTGACACGGGCCGAGATCGGTCGCCGAACGGGCCTGTCCTCCGGGGCGGTCACCAAGGCCGCGACGCCGTTGCTCGACGACGGCTGGATCGCCGAGCTGGGACGCCCGGCCGGGGATCGCATGACGGGCCGTCCGGCGACCCTGATCGCGGTCCGCGCCGAACGCGCCGGCTTCCTCGGGGTCAAGGTGACCGCGGACGAGCTGATCGGGGTACGCACCGACCTCACCGCCACGTCCCTCGCCGCCCGGCGCGCGGAGCTGGATTCACGCGACGTGGGCAGCGTCGTACGCGCCATCGGAGCGATGGTCGAGAAACTGGTGTCGGCATCCGGGACGCATGAGCCCGAGGTTCACGGCCTCGGGGTGACGATCTCCGGAGACGTCGACCGGCAGACCGGTGCGGTGCACCACTCCCCGTTCCTGAACTGGCAGGGAGTTCCGCTGGCGCAACTCGTGGAGGAGGCCACGGGGCTCCCGACCGTGATCGAGAACGACGTTCGCGCGCTCACGGTCGCCGAGCAATGGTTCGGGGCAGGCGCCGAGGTGCGTTCCTTCGCCCTCGTCACGATCGGGGCCGGCATCGGCTGCGGGCTGTCCATCGACGGGCATCTCGTCGCCGGCGCGCATGGCGTCTCCGGCGAGATCGGCCACCTGCCCATCGGCGGCGGTGACCGGGTCTGCACGTGCGGCAACGTCGGCTGCGTCGAGGCGATAGCCTCCACGCAGGCCATCGTCGAACAGGTGCGGCAGGCCACCGGCGACCCCCGTCTCTCGATAGGGCAGGCCGTCCGGCTCGCGCACAACGGAGATCCGGCCGCGAACGAGGTGTTCGCCCGCGCCGGCCACGTCCTGGGACTGGCCATCGCCTCGGTCGCCAACCTGGTCGGCCCTGAGCGCATCATCATCTCGGGCGAGGGCGTCGGTTCCTACGACCTGTTCGCCGAGCAGATCCGGCAGACGTTCGCCGCCCAGGCGTTCGGCGCGGCCGCGGAGTGCGAGTTGATCGTGCGCCCGCTGCCGTTCGAGGAGTGGGCGCGTGGCGGCGCCGCCGTCGCGGCACGGGAACTGGTGACGCCGGAGCGGCGGTCGAGAGGCCCGAAGAGCCTTCCGGCCAAGTCACGGAACTGATCTCCACCCTCCGCACATCCCTCACGCGAGGGTGAGGCTCGGCCTCAGCCGGCGCAGTAGCCCGTCCGCGGAGGCGGCCGCGAAGATGAGGACGCCGGTGACGATCTGCTGGTCGTACGAAGGCAGGCCGAGCAGGCTCATTCCGTTGGAGAGGAATCCCAGGAAGAGGACACCGATGCCGGTGCGCAGCATGCTGCCGCGTCCGCCGAACAGACTGGTGCCGCCCAGGACGACGGCACCGACGATGTTGAGCAGCAACGGGCTGCCCATGCTCGCGCCCGCCCCGGCGAGCCCGGAGGTCAGCACCATTCCCGCCATCGCCGAGGACAGGCCGGCCACGGCATAGACGCTCGTCTTTGTCCGGGCGACGTCGACGCCGCTGATCCGGGCGACCTCGGCGTTCGCTCCGACGTACACGACGCGGCGGCCCCACGCGGTGCGCGTCAGGGCGAGTTGCGCGAGGACGTACAGCCCGACGGCCAGCCACACGGCGTACGGAACGCCGCCGGGACCATCGATGCTGAAGTCGATGAAACCGGCGGGCACCGGGGCGATCGTCTTGCCATGGCTGAGCAGCGTGGTGCCGCCGCTCACGACGTACAGGGCGGCGAGGGTCACGGCGAACGGCACCACGGGCAGTCTCGCGACGACGACTCCCACCGCCAGCCCGATCGCGGTTCCGGTGAGCAGTCCCGCGGCGATGCCCACGGCGACGCTGTGGGTGCTGGTGATGATCCACGCGCCGGCGACACCACTGGCACCGATCACGCTTCCGGTGGACAGGTCGATGCCGCCGGTCAGGATCACGAATGTCGCGCCGATCGCCGCGATCGCGACCACCGCCGACTGGCTGAAGACGTTGGTGATGTTCGAGGGCGTCAGCAGGCCATCGGTGAAAAGGCTCAGGACGGCGATCAGCAGGACCAGCGCGGGCAGCATCGAGAGGTCGGCCGGCCAGCCGGGACGGCGGGCCGGATCGCGCAGCCATGGCGTGCGCGCCGGCTGCGGGACGGTGTCGGCGACCAGGGCGGGGCGCGCGGGGGAGGGCGCCTGGGCGGGGCTCTCCCCGTGAGTGGACTCAGGCGCCACAGCCCCACACCCGCGCGCTGGTCGTGGCGTAGTCGGCCTGGTTGAGGGACAGACCCTTGCTCTGGACGGTCCGGGGTGTGACGGCCTTCCCGTCCAGGGCCGTGGTGATCGCCGCGACGGCCTGTTCGCCGAACTCGTCGACGGGGGTGGCGATATCGGCGTCGAGGGTCTTGTTCTTCATGGCCTTGCAGCCGTTCTGGTCGCCGTCGATGGTCACGATGAACACGTGCTTGGGATCCCCGATCGGGGCGAGTCGCCCGGCCGAGGTGAGCGCGGACTGTACGGATGGCAGGAGGAAGTCCGACGGAACGAAGATCGCGTTGATGGCGGGGTTCTTCTGCAGCGCGTTGGAGGTTCCGTCCAGGGCCTGGGACGGGTCCCAGTTGGTGGGGACCTGGCTGACGACGGTGACCTTCGGGTTGCCGCTGACTGCGGTGTTGAACCCGTCCCGGCGGCCGATCGCGTTCTGGTCGGTCAGCGCACCCACCAACTCCAGAACCTTCAGCGGTGTGGTCTTGGCCGCATCGATGAATTCCTGCGCGGACAGCCTGCCGTCGGCCGCCGGGTCGCCGGTGATCTGGAACGTGGTGTTCGCCTTGTCCGTGACCGCCCGGTCGACCGCGATGAACGGGACCTTACGGGCCTTCGCCAGGGCGATCGAGGAGGCGATCTGCTGCCCGTCCTGAGCGATCGCGATCACCGCGTCGACCTTGCGGGTCTGGATCAGGTCCTGGATCTGAGAGGTCTGCTTCTGCGCGTCCTTGTCCGCGACGTCGAAGACGACGTCGTACCCGGCCGCCTTGGCCGCCTTCTCGATCGCCGACTTCTCCGCCTGCCGGATCGCGTTGAGCAGGTCGAAGCTCACCCCGATGGTGACCTTCTTACCGGATTTCTTCGACCCTCCTGAGCCGGACGTCGAACCGCATCCGGCGAGCACGAGCGAAAACGCCGTGATCACGGCCGCATACCGAATGACTCTGAAACGTTGCATGTTGCTCCCTTTGATCGATTCGCGCCGGCTCAGGCCGTCGACACCGTCCGGCCCTCGTCCGAGGGCGTCGAGGAACGGCCGGTCGGTCGCATGGTCTGAGCGAGATTCCGCCACCGCGCCGCCGCGGCGATGACGGCGACGAGCAGGACACCGCCGCGGACGATGTCGAAGACGTACGGCGAGGCCCCGGAGAAGACCAGGCCGGTCTGGGCGGTCGTGAGCACGAGGGCGCCGAGCACGGTCCCGGTGATGCTTCCCCGTCCTCCGAACAGGCTGGTACCGCCGAGCACCACGGCCGTGATGACCGTCAGCTCATAGCCCTGGCCGATGGAGGGCTGGACGGCGCCGAGACGGGCGGTCTGCGCGAGGGAGGCGACGGCGGCCAGCAGCCCGGCCAGTACGTAGACCCCGGCGGTCACCGTCCTGACGGGGATGCCGGCGTTCAGGGCGGCACCGCGGTTGGAACCCACCGCCTGGACGTATCTGCCGAACGTGGTCCGGCTGAACACCAGGCCGCCGCCGAGTGCCGCCAGCGCCGCGAGCAGGACCGGCGCGGGCACGCCGAGCAGGGTCCCGGTGCCGATGCCGCGTAGGTGCGCGGGAAGGTTGATGTCCTGCTGGCGGGTGATATGACCACCCAGGCCGCGGTACACCTGCATCGTGGCGAGCGTGACGATGAGCGCCGGCACGCGGGTCAGCGCGACCGCCGCGCCGTTGAGCAGGCCCATGGTCAGCCCCGCCGCGCCGATGGCGACGAACACGATGCCGGCCGGCTCGCCGATCAGCGCGTGGCTGGACTCGATCGCAGCCGCCAGGAAGAGCACGGAGCCGACGGAGAGGTCGATCCCCGAGGTGATGATCACGTACGTCGCGCCGACCGCGGCGATGATCAAAGGGCTCGCCTGGACGGCGATGTTGCGGAAGTTCGCCGTCGTGGCGAATCCGTCGTAGCGACCCGCCAGAACGATCAGCAGGACCACCAGGACCGGCAGCAGGGGCTGCCGTCGCACCACTGCGCGAAGCCGGCCGTACGCCGCGGCCGGCGGCTTCATCGGGCACCGCCCGTGGCGAGGCGGATGACGGCCTCCTGCGTCGCCTGCGACCGGTCGAGGACGCCCGCCAGCCGGCCGTCGTGCATGACGCCGACGCGATGGCTCAGCCCGAGCACCTCCTCCATCTCCGAGCTGATGAGCAGGATCGACGAGCCGGCCTCGGCCAGGTCGACGAGAAGCCGGTAGATCTCCGCCTTGGCGCCCACGTCGATGCCCCGGGTGGGTTCATCGAGGATGATCAGGCGGGGCGGCCTGCTCAGCCACTTGCCGAGCACCACTTTCTGCTGGTTGCCGCCGCTCAGCGAGCCGCCGCCCGCGTTCAAGCCGCCGCGGGCTACCAGGCGCACCTTGTCGGCGAGTTCCTCGGTGAGACGGCGTTCGGCGCGGTTGTCGAGCCGGCCGATCAGGCGGGAGCGGCATACCGAGCCGAGATCGACGATGGACAGGCTCTCGCGAATCGGCCGCTCGAGGAACAGCCCCTCGTGCCGGCGATCCTCTGTGACGAACGCGATTCCCGCTCCGATGGAGGCGCGTACGTCACCGCGCCGCAGCCGCCGTCCGTCCAGCTCGATCCGCCCGGTCCTGCCGGCGAGCCCGAATACCGCTCGGGCGACCTCGGTGCGCCCCGAACCCATCAGCCCGGCCAGCCCGAAGATCTCCCCTCGAGCGACGTCGAACGAGATGTCGCTGACGCGGGCGTCGTCGCTCAGCCCGCGCACCGACAGCGTGATCTCAGGCCGGGGCTGGGGGAGGGCCGGGTAGCCCTGCGCGAGTTCGCGTCCCACCATGAGGGACTCGAGCGTGGCGCGGTCGAGCTCGCTCGTCGGCCGGTCCGCCACGACGCGCCCGTCCCGCATGACCACGACGCGCTGGCTGAGTCTGGTGATCTCTTCGAGGTAGTGCGTGATGTACAGGACGGCGACCCCATCGCCGCGCAGCTGGTCGACGATCCGCATGATCAGTTCACGCTCGGCGAGATTCAGCGAAGCGGTCGGCTCGTCGAACACGATGGCACGCGGCTCGGCCGCCAGTGCCTTGGCGATCTCGACCAGCTGACGCTGCCCGGCGGACAGATCGCGCACGATCGCCTCCGGGCCGAAGCCGGCGCCGACACGCTGGAGAATGGGCGCGGCGGTGCGCCGCAGGCGTCCGGGCCGGACCATCATGGCGCGGGACCCGAGGTGGCCGATCAGGATGTTCTCGGCGACCGTGAGGTCCGGGAACAGGCTGGTCTCCTGGTGCACGGTCGCCACGCCGGAATGCCTCGCCCCCTTCACGTCTGCGGTGGCGATCGCGCCGCCGAGGTCGACGTGGCCGGAGTCGGGTCGCAGGGTCCCGCCGATGATGTTCTTGATGGTGGACTTGCCGGCGCCGTTCTCCCCGGCCAGCGCGACGACCTCGCCGCTCGAGACGGTGAACGAGACGTCCTTCACGGCTGCGACACCGCCGAATGACTTCGACACGTTGCCGACTGCGATCGCGGGCGCCGGACTCACCGCCGGTGGCTCCATCCGCGGTGCTCAGACATGATCCCTCCATTGAAGTCCCGGTCACATATACGGTGGTGAGCTCGCGGCCCGTCGGCCGTCACGCTCTCGCAGCCGCCGGTCGGGCCGGCCCCTGGCGCTGCGTCCTGCCTCGCTCCCGACGCGATGCATCCGCCTGTCAGGTGCGGTAGACGTTAGGTCCCGAGATTGCGGGTGTGAAGCGCGTATTCCGGCAGGTGACAATCCGATATTCGAATCGAGCTCTCGCCATCGCCGCACCGATTTCGCCGTGCTCCCAACGGACCTGGCCCGAAGATCGGCAATGCGTGGGCCGGTCGCGGTCACCGTTGCCCGCGACCGGCTCACGCGTGTCCGGAAGGATCCTCGTCAGAGGCTCTGCCATTTCTGGTTGGTGCCGTTCCCGCACGACCAGAGCTGGACGTTCTGGGCGCTGTACAGGTCGGCGTCCAGGCAGAGGTGGGAGTCGACTCCGCGGATCGTCCCGTCGGAGAAGGAGTACCACTGCTGGTTGGAGTTGCCCAGGCAGTCATGGATGATGACATGGGTGCCGTTGGTCTTGCCGAAGCCTTGGGCGTCCAGGCATTTCGTCCCGTTGTAGACGCTGATCTCGTTGTTGGACTGCCTGGTCCACCGCTGGTCGTCGCCGTTCCCGCAGCTCCAGACCTGAAGCTGGACGTCGTTGGCGTGGGACGCGTTGGGGACGTCGAGGCACGCGTTGTAGTAGACGTTTCGCAGTCGGCTCGTGCCCGAGCCGGACCCGCCCCAGGCGTACTCGAGACGGTCGACGGCCGTGGGGTTCGGGGTCCACAGTGGCAGGTTGGTGTTACCGCCGTACAACCCGCTGTAGAGCCGCACGATGTTCAGCGTGTCGTGGTCCGGGCTGGTGGTCCGGCCGCCGATGCCGTGGCACCAGATCGCGCCCAGGTGGTAGTCATGGATGACATCCGTGATGGCACGCAGGTATGCGATCTCCTTGTCGCTCGTGCTGGTCGGGGGCGCGTCGTAGTCGTTGCCGGTGTCCGCGTCCGCGCCGAACTCCTCCATGACGGTGCGTGAGGCGCAGTTGCCCATGTAGGTCTTGATGTCGTTGACCCAGTCGTCGTAGGTCCGCGAGCCATAAGGAAAGCCATAGCGGTGCATGGCGAGGTAGGTGCCGTTGAAGCGGGAGTCGCTGCACAGGGGCCTGAGGTCGGATCCCCAGCCGCCGGCGTCCGCTTGGGCGCCCTCGATGAACATTCGGTTCCTGGGTAGGCCGGCCGAGCTCTCGCGGGTGATCCAGTTGGCGGCGAAGCCGAGCCACTGGGCGGTGGTGAAACCGACGGGCTCGTTCATCGGGTCGAAGTAGACCAGGGGGTTGGACAGGTACTTGGCGATGACCGTGTCCCACATCTGGTTCCAGGTGGGCAGGTAGCTGTCCGTGATCTTGTTGCTGCCGTCCTCCGACCAGTAGCACAGGATGACCCTGAAGCCTCTGGCGGTCGCGGCGTCGATGACGCCGTAGTACGTGTCCCAGCGTGCGGTGGCGGGGTTGATCGGCAGCCGGACGGTGTTGGCGCCCAGGGAGCTCTGGAACGCGGCGAACATCGCGTCGGCCTTGCTCCTGGCGGAGTTGTAGTCGTCGTCCGGAGACAGCCCCTGCAGCACGAGTCTGTCGGCGGTGAAGTTGTCTCCAAGGCGGGACCAGTGCACGCCGTGGAACTGGCCGGGGTCGAGACCGGGGTCGGCGGCGGCCGGTGACGCCCCGGACACGGTCATGAGCGGCGCCATGGCCAGTACGGTCAGCGCGGCCAGCATCCAGGCCAGCAGGCGGCGGTTGAGGCGGGTACCGGCGGGTGCGGCGGGGTGAGGGTGTGGCATGGTTTCCTCTCCGGCTTGGCGCGCGACAACGGCCGTACGGGGGATCGACTCGGTGAGTAACGCGCCGTTAACCAGTTGGAAATGAACGTAACGACGCCTCTTGGGCGCGTCGATCGCGTATTTCAGAACGCCCCGATCCGTCTCGCGAATGGCATGCGGCGTCGACGGCGGACACCTGAGGAACGGTGTGGCCCCAGGGGCGATGGGCCTTCGCCGGTGCCGCCGACCTGGGGCGATCCGAATTTCGGATGGCCTCGTCCCGTTACTCGCGTTTCCTCATGCGGTGTCGGCCGTTCTATGTTCGGCGGTATGGCGATGTCACCTCAGGCCTTCGCGGCCGGCCTTGCGCGATTCCAGGGCGGCCGCTCCGAAATGTTCTCCTGGCGTCTGCACTCGCTGAACGGAGCGAATGAGTGAGTGAGTACCACGGCGGAATCACGGCGGTCCGGTTGGATCCTGCATGACCGGATCGAAGCCGGCCGAGGTCGTCGTGCCGCTGGTCCCGCGGGACGGAGCGGACGACGTCGGCCTCGTCCGTAGCGACGTCAGGCGCGGAACGCTCATCCAGGTCGCGGGCGGGGTGGTCGCCGCGATCGACGACATCCCGGCGGGGCACAAGGTCGCCGTACGGGCCATCGCCGACGGTGCGCCCGTGCACAAGTACGGTGAGGTGATCGGCGTCGCGCGGCGGGACATCCCGCCCGGCGCCCATGTGCACCTGCACAACCTCGGCGTCGGGCCGCACAGCGTCGGTGCCGCCACGGTTCCCGCCGGGCCGTCGGTGTGGACTCCGCCGGCCGCCCCGACGCGCGAGCATTTCCTGGGCTACCGCCGACCCGACGGTCGGGCCGCGACCCGCAACCACATCGCCGTGCTTCCGACCGTCAACTGCTCGGCGACGGTCAGCCGCATGATCGCGCAGACCGCCAATGCCCGCCTCACGGCGCCGAGCGTGGACGGGGTCATCGCCCTCACCCACGATCTGGGCTGCGGCATGGCCGAGGGCACCGCCGGCGACGACATCCTGCGCCGTACCCTGCGTGGCTACGCCGGGCACGCGAACGTCGCCGGGGTCCTGATGGTCAGCCTGGGCTGCGAGGTCAACCAGCCGGAGAACGTCTTCGGCGATGTCCCCGCCGTCGAGACGCTCGCAATCCAGGACCTGGGCGGGACGGCCGCCACCGTCAACGCCGCGCTGGACCGCATCGCGGCGATGGCTTCGCACATCGGGGGCTTGGAGCGTGAGCCCATCCCGGTCGCGGAGCTGACGTTGGGGCTGCAGTGCGGGGGGAGCGACGCGTACTCGGGCCTGACCGCCAACCCGACCCTCGGAGTGGCGGCCGACCTGCTGGTCGCCGCCGGTGGCCGGGTCATCCTCGGTGAGACCCCCGAGATCTACGGCGCCGAGCACCTGCTGCGCGACCGGGCCGCGACACCCGCGGTCGGCCGCCGGATCGACGAGCTGATCGCCTGGTGGCAGGCGTACACGGCGCGCAACGACGCGGAGCTGGACAACAACCCGTCCACGGGCAATCGAGCCGGCGGCATCACCACCATCTGGGAGAAGTCGCTCGGCGCGGTCCTCAAGGGCGGTACGAGCCCGCTCAACGACGTCGTCGCGTACGCCGAACCGGTCACCGCTCCGGGTCTGACCTTCATGGACACTCCCGGATACGACCCGGTCTCGGCGACCGGCATGGTCGCGGGCGGGGCCAACCTGCTGGCGTTCACGACCGGACGGGGTTCGGTCTTCGGGTCGCGCCCCACTCCCTGCCTCAAGATCAGCACGACGACTCGGTTGTACGAGCACATGCGCGGCGACATGGACTTCGACGCGGGCCCGGCGATGTCGCGTGACGAGCAGATCCGCCACGGAATCGCGCTGTTCGAGGCGCTGGTGGACATGGCATCGGGTACGCCGAGCAAGTCCGAGGCGCTCGGATTCGGCACCGAGGAGATCGTGCCGTGGCGGATGGGAGCCGTGGTTTGACATCAGTGTTCTGGAACGGCCGGGCCACCCTCGGCGAAGGCCCGCTGTGGGACCCGCGGATCGGCACTCTGTACTGGGTGGACATCGTCGGCGGCGTCGTCTTCGCCCAGGTCTCCGGTGCCGACCGGCCGACGCGGATCGAGGTCGGGGCACAGGTCGGTTGCCTCGGTCTCACCGACGATCCCCAGGTCCTCGTCGCCGGTATGCGCACCGGCTGGCATCTGCTCGACCTCCGTACGGGCGGCCGGACCTTCCTCGCCGACCCTGAGGCGGATCGCCCGGCCTGCCGTTTCAACGACGGATCGGTCGACCCGGCGGGCCGCTTCTGGACGGGTTCGCTGGAGGACGGGGAGACCCGCGCCGTGGGCCGGCTCTACCGGCTGGACGGCAGCGGTGCCTACACCGTGGTCGACCAGGGCTTCTACTGTTCCAACGGCATCGACTGGTCGCCGGACGGGCGCTGGATGTACTTCGTGGACTCTCGTGCCGACGTGATCTACCGGTACGCCTTCGAGGTCGAGTCCGGGGCGGCCGCGGGCCGTCAGGCCTTCGCCGACACGTCGTCGATCCCGGGCATTCCCGACGGGCTGCGGGTGGACGCGAACGGTGACGTGTGGTGCGCCTTCTGGGACGGCGCCCACGTGACCCGCTTCACCCCTGACGGCACCGTGGCCGAGCGGTTGCCGGTGCCGGTCCCGCGCCCGACGAGTGTCGTCTTCGGCGGCCCCGACCTGCGCACGATGTACATCACCTCGGCGTCGATCGGGCTCACCGAGGCTCAGTTGGCGGAGTGGCCGCTGTCGGGGTCGGTGCTGCAGCGCGTCGTCGACACTCCGGGACGGCCGCCGGCCCTTTTTCACCCAGCACGAGAGGTCAGATCATGAGATTCAGCGGGAAGGTCGCCGTGGTCACCGGCGCCGGCTCCGGCATCGGCCGGGCGACGGCGATCCGGCTGCTGGACGAGGGTGCCACGGTCGTCGCCGTCGACCTGAAGCACGTCGAGCCGTGGCCGGGCCGGCCTGAGGGGCGTTTGCACCTGGTCGACCTGGACGTCGCCGACCCGGACGCGGGACGGCGGCTGGAGGCGTACCTGCGGGAGGAGTTCCAGCGGGTCGACGTGCTGGCCAACGTCGCCGGGATCCTGCACATCGCGCCGTTCCTCAAGGTCACCCGGGCCGACTGGGACCGCGTCGTCGCGGTGAACCTGACCGGCGTCTTCTTCCTGAGCCAGGCCGCCGCCCGCGTCATGGTGGAGAGCGGTACGCCGGGCCGCATCGTCAACGTCTCCTCGGTCCACGCCGTGGTCTCCGAGCCGAACGCGGCGCCCTACACGGCGACCAAGGGCGGGCTCGAGGCGATGACCCGCACGATGGCCTCCGAACTGGCTCCCCACGGCGTCACCGTGAACTGCGTACGCCCGGGCGCCACCCGGACCAAGATGAGCGAACCCATCTACACGCCGGAGATCGTCCGTTCCTTGCAGGCGAAGATCCCGCTGCGGGAGATCGCGCCGCCGGAGTGGGTGGCGTCGGCGATCTGCTACCTCGCATCCGAGGAGGCGCGCTACACCACCGGCGCCTGCCTCGACGTCGACGGCGGGTACGCCATGGACGGCTCGCTGCCCGGGACGGTGTACTCATGAGCGAGCGGAGCGAGCGAATCGGCATGAGCGCCGTCGCCGTGGTGACCGGGGCCGCCTCCGGCATCGGACGTGCCACCGCCGTGCGTCTAGCCCAGGAGGGCTACGAGGTCGCGATGATGGACCTGGACGCCGCCGGGCTGGCCAGGACGCATGCGCATATCCAGGAGACCGGTGGGCGGGCCCACCCCTTCACGGTGGACCTGTGCGACCCGCTGGACGTCGGCGCGGTGACCCGGGAGATCGCGGTGACGATCGGCGCCCCGCAGGTGCTGGTCAACGTCGCCGGCATCGGCGTGGCCGCGACCGTGCTGGAGACGAGCGACGAGGACTGGAACCGCGTCCTGGCGGTGAACCTCACCGGGCCTTTCCTCACCACACGGGCGACACTGCCGCTGATGCTCGACCGCGGCAGCGGGGTGATCGTCAACATCGCCTCAGTGGGCGGTCAGGTCGGCCTGGCCCGCCGCGCGGCGTACTGCGCGTCCAAGGCCGGGCTGGTCGGACTCACCCGCGCGATCGCCGTGGACCACGCCCGCGACGGAATCCGTTGCGTGGCGATCTGCCCCGGCACCGTGGAGACCGAATGGATCGGGAAGATCCTGGCGAACGCACCGGACCCGGTCGCCGCGCGCGAGGCGATGGCGGGACGGCAGCTCGACGGCCGGATGGGAACGCCGGAGGAGGTCGCGGCCATGGTCGCCTTCGTCGCAGGCCCGGACGGTCGGTTCGTCAACGGAGCCGCTCTCGTCCTCGACGGAGGGATGACGGCGGCGTGAGCGCGCAGGCGGTCAGGCGGCGTGAGCGCGCAGGCGGCGTCAGCGCGCAGGCGGCCGTCGGCGCCTCACCAGGTCGGAGGGCATCCCGGCGGTGCCGGCCGGGCCATCCTCAGGCGGCGTGACCGGCGGATTTTTCGTTATTTAATGGCAGCCACCGGGTCTCTCCGGCATCGGACCGACAGCGCAGACCCGCGAAGGGGGACCTAACGTGAACGCACCCAAGACGCTGGTCGCGATGGCGCAGGGACCAACGGATCGATGAGCGACGTGCCGTTCTCCGCCGAGCGCGGTCTCGCCACGCCGGAGGCGCCCTGCGACGACCTCGACGCGGCCGACCTGCCTCCGCGCGATCCCCGGGACGCGATGTCGCTGCAGACCGCCTGGTTGCGCAGCTTCCTCGCGGTTGCCGACAAGGGCGGGTTCGGCGCGGCCACCCTCGTGCTGCACCTGTCGCAGTCGCGGGTCAGCGCCCACATCGCCGCGCTCGAACACGCCCTCGGGGTGACGCTCTTCGACCGCAAGGCCCGTCCGATCTGCATGACCGAGGCCGGCGAACTGTTCCGCGGGCATGCCATGACCGCCCTGCTGGAGTTGCAGCGCGGCGTCGACGCGGCACGCAGCACACTCGACAACTTCGTCGCGCACGTGAGCGTCGGCAGTTATCCGAGCGTCAGCTCCACCTACCTTCCGTCGGTGCTGCAGGAGCTGAAGTCGAAGTACCCCGGCATGACGGTCGAACTGTTCGAGGGGAACGCCTCGACCCTGGAGGAGATGGTCGTCAGCGGGACCGTCGACCTCGCGTTCCGGCCGCCACTGCCGAAGATGCACGAGACGACGCTCTGCCATCGCACGATCTGGCGCGAGGACATCGTCGCCGTGATGCGCGAGCACGACCCCCTCGCCGCGCAGGCCTCGGTCAGCGTCGACGACATCCTGGGGCGGCCGCTCATCGGCAACCCGGCCGGCAGCGAGGAGGACGGCGGCGGGTTCGATCTGCGCCATACGCTCGGCGAGGCCGCCGGGCGAGCCGACATCGTGTACCTGACCGACCAGCCGACCACCCTGGTCGCGTTGGTCCGCTCGGCCTTCGGCATCGGCGTCATCAACCGCCTCGCACTGCGGACCACCAGCACCGAGGGGCTGGCCATCCGCACCATCGACTCTCCCGCCGCCTGCCGGGAGGTCGCCCTGTTCTGGACGCGACGGCGCGCGGACGCTCCCGGCGTCAAAGCGTTCCTCGACGCTCAGGGACGGGCGCCGCTGCCGCCCGGCGTACAGCCGATCCCGAGGAACTAGGGCCTGTCTCAAAGCGGTGGCCGCGAGCGTGCCTGACCGGGCAACGCCGGCCAGTCCGGCCGAACTGACCCCGCCGGCCTGGTCACCGTCCTGACCGGTGCGGCGCTGACTGTGATCGACTTCTTCATCGTCAACGTCGTGTTGCCCACCATCGACACCACGCTGCACGCCGGGGCGACGACGCTGGAACTCGTCGTCGCCGGCTACGGCATCGCCTACGCGGTTCTCCTCGTACTCGGCGGTCGACTGGGCGACATGTTCGGCGCCGGAGGCTGTTCCTGGCCGGCCTGGCCGCGTTCACGGTGGCCTCGCTGGCGTGCGGGCTGGCGCCGACCGCGACCATCCTCGTGCTCGCTCGCGTAGCGCAGGGCGCGGCGGCCGCGCTGATGCAGCCACAGGTGCTGTCCACCATCCAGGCGGCCACGACCGGCATCCACCGGTCACGGGCGATCGGGCCGTACGGGGCGACCGCCGGCGTGGCCAGTTCGGCCGGCCAACTGCTGGGCGGTGGGCGTGGCCATGCTGGGCACCCTGTTCACGGCGTTGAGCGCGCCGGCCGTGCTCGGCATGCGGGAAGCCTTCGTCCTGTTCCTGGCGGGCCAGGTGGTCATCGCGCTCGTCATCACCGTGTTCGGCCGGAAGCTGCCGGACCTGCGGTGACACTTGTCGCACCCGGCGTGGATGCCTCGCGTAGTGCCCCGATGAGGTGCGTCGTCGGCTGACATGGCGCTAGCGGGGGAGCCGCAGCCCGGACATGCCTCCGTCGACCGCCAGGGACATCCCGGTGGTGGCCCCGGCGAACGGGCCGGCGAGGTAGAGCACGGCGGCGGCGACCTCCTCCGCCGTCACCAGGCGGCCGGTCGGTTGCCGCGCTGCCAGCCGGGCCTTCTCGGCGGACGGATCGTCGGCCTTCGCGAGCAACCGGGCCACCCACGGGGTGTCGACGGTACCGGGCGCGACGCAGGTGACGCGGATCCCGGCATCGATCAGGTCGGCCGCCATCGCCAGAGTCAGCGCGTGCACCGCGCCCTTCGACGCGGAGTACAGCGCGCGTCGCACCAGTCCCGCCGTCGCCGCGATCGAGGAGATGTTGACGATCGCGGCGTGTCGGCTGCGCCGCAGGTACGGCAGCGCCGCCCGGGACGCCCGCGCGACTCCGGTGACGTTGATGTCGAGGACGCGCGCCCACTCGGCGTCGTCGTTCGCGGTGACGTCGCCGACGGCGCTGACGCCGGCGCAGTTGATCAGGATGTCGATGCCGCCGAACGCGCCGGCGACCTCCTCCACCGCGGCGTCGAGCGACGCGCCGTCGGCGACGTCGGCCCGGACCGCGCATATCCCGTCGGTCGACGCCGGCGGGTCGAGGTCCAGGACGCCGACACGGGCGCCCGCCGCACGCAGCGCCGACGCGCAGGCCGCGCCGATCCCCGATCCGCCACCGGTGACGATCGCGACCAGGCCGTCGAATTCCGTCATCTCACTCTCCACGTTCACGAGGGGAAACCGAGTTGCTCGCGTAGGACGTCCACCGCGCGGTCGAACGAGGCACGGTCGAGGACGGCCCCCGCGTACGGGCCGCTCTGGACCGGCTCGGTGAAGAAACGCTCGGGCAGCGTGTCGTGCTCAGGGCCGAGGCCGCGCAGGTGATTGACGCGGCGCTGCAGCGACAGGCGGCGCGCCCCGAGTCCGAGCACATCCGGGCGTTCTCCGGTGACCGCCTCGACGAGGTCCTCGACGTCACCCAGTGTGAGCGGCCGGGTCGGTGTCGCGGCGAACAGGCAGACGCCCAGTGCGTCCAGGCCGCTCCACAGGCGCATCAGGACCGCGGTGCCGGCGGGGTCCAGGCGCCCGAGCGGCCGGGGCACCTCGACGCCGACGCGGCGCGCCTCCGGGAAACAGGCCGGCATCCCGCGCTCGGCGTCGAAGTCGAGATCGTGCTCGACGATGTCGTAGCGCGGTCCGACCGGCGCCACGGCGAACCCGAGGCCGAGATTGGGCTGCACCCGGGGATCGAACGGCGGTAGCTCCACTCCCTTGCCGACCATCGGGGCGTCCGCGGTCGCACGGAGCCGCGCGGCTCCGTCGCCCAGCCCGGTGTCGTCACGTCGGTAGGCGAGGCGTTCCACGGTGTCCGGGATCGCGTCGGACGGGATGCCGGCGGCGGCGAGGGTCCCGGCCAGCGACACCGGGTCGAGGCCGAGCTGAAGGCAGCGTGCGTTGAGCGCCCACGGATCCGGGCCGCCCGCGCCGGGGCCGAGCGCGGCCAGTGACTCCTGGTGGACCGCCGCCCCGGCGTAGACCTTGACGCAGTCGGTCGGGCAGCCGGGACAGGCGGCGACCCGTTCGAGTGCCGGCGCGGCCGTCGGGTCGACACCGCCGGGGGTACGCGTTCCGGTGAAGTTCGCGACGTTCGCGTACCCCGGCTCACCCCGCCAGACCGCGAACCCGGGTGTGCCGCGCTGCCAGGCGGCCAGGGTGTTCTTTGGGACGGCGTCCGCGTACGCCGCCGTGATCCGGGTGAGCGCGTCCGGATCGGCGACGTACGGTTCGGACCTGCCGACGCAGACGACGGCCTTGACCCGCTTCCCGCCGAGCAGGGCACCGAACCCGTGCCGTGGGAGCGGATGGTCGCGGCACGTGACCACCGTCGCGTACCGGACGCCGTGCTCGCCCGCGGGGCCGATGACCGCGACCGCCGCGTCCGCGCCGTGGCGGCGGGTCAACGCGTCGGTCGCCGCGCCGGTCTCCATCCCCCACAGATCGCCGGCCGGGACGAGGGTGACGGTCCCGTCCTGGACGAGCGCCGTCACCGGCTCGGGCGCCCGGCCGTGCAGCACGATGCCGGTCAGGCCGGCCCGGCGCAGTCCGGCGGCGAACGGACCCTCCGCCCGCGTATCGGCGATTCCGCCGGACAGCGGCGACAGGCCGATCGCGGTGATCCGGGCCAGTCCGGGCCCGGCGACGCCGGCGACCGGTCCGGCGACGAGCGCGACGGGCGCGTCGACCGGATCGATGTCCTCGCCGCCGTCCGACAGCGCGGCCAGCAGCCCCTCCAGCGCTTCGAGCGGTCCACCGCGCACGTACGCGGCCGCCGCCGGATCGGACGTCGCGGTCCAGGCCGTGCGCGCGGAGAGGTCGACATGCGCTACCGCCATGCGGCGCCGCCCGGGAACGGGCGCCGAGCCCGGCGCTCCGCGATGATCTTCATGGCGCGTCCCTCACGGCGCTGCGCTGGGCGCCGAGCCCGTCGATCTCCACGACCACCGTGTCGCCGTGACGCAGGTACGGGAAGCGGCCGGACAAGGCCACGCCCTGCGGTGTCCCGGTGTTGATCAGGTCTCCCGGCTCCAACACGGTGTACTGCGAGAGGCTCCAGACCAGGTACGCCACGTCGAAGATCATGTCGGCGGTCGTGGAGTCCTGCCGGGGCTCGTCGTTGACCGACGAGCGCAGCCGCAGTCCGTTCGGGTCACCGACCTCGTCCGGCGTGACCAGCCACGGCCCGAGGGGGTTGAACGTTTCGCAGGACTTGCCCTTCGACCACTGCCCGCCGGAGACCGCGAGCTGGAAGTCGCGCTCGCTGACGTCGTTCGACGTGACGTACCCCGCGACGTGCTCGAGCGCGTGCTCGGGAGAGTCGAGGTAGCGGGCGGTGCGCCCGATGACGACGCCGAGTTCGACCTCCCAGTCGGTCTTCGTCGAGCCGCGCGGGATCAGCACATCGTCGTACGGCCCCACCACGGTGTTCGGCGCCTTGTAGAACAGGATCGGTACCTCGGGCGGCGGCGCGCCGGACTCGGCCGCGTGCGCCGCGTAGTTCTGGCCGATGCACAGGACCGCGCCCGGCCGCGCGATCGGCGCGCCGATCCGCAGGCCGGTGATGTCGATCTCGGGCAGCGTCTCGGCCGCGACCCCGGCGCCGTCCAGGGCACCGGCGGCCAGGAACGCCCCGTCGATGTCGGCGGTGACACCGGACAGGTCGTGATACCGCTCCCCGGTGCAGGCGACCGGGTGTTCCGCACCGGCCGGCCCCACCCGCATGTACTTCATTTCCCCTCCAGCATGTAGGTGCGCGTCGCGGTGGTGGCGAACACGTTCTCCGGTCGTCCGCCGAGGATGGTCTCGATCGCGTCCACGACCTGCTCGTAGCTCGCCGCCACCTCGCAGACCGGCCAGTCCGAACCGAACATCAGCCGGTCCGGGCCGAACAGGCCGAGCGCGGCCTCCACGAACGGCCGCAGGTCGTCCACCGTCCACATGGCCCAGTCGGCCTCGGCGACCAGCCCGGACAGTTTCACGATCACATGCTCCCGCTCGGCGAGCGGCGCGATGAGGGCCCGCCATTCGGCCAGCCCGTCCGGACCCGCCGCGACGCGTGGCTTGCCGAGGTGGTCCAGCACGAAGGTCGTGCCGGGGACGGCGTCGACCGCGCGGATCACCGCCGGCAGTTGCGATGGCCGGACCACCAACTCGTTGATCAGGCCCGCACGGGCGACGCTTCGCAGACCGGCCCGGACCGAGGGCCGATCCAGGAAGTCGTCCGGGTGTCCCTGGATCTGGTCGCGGATTCCGGCCAGGTACCGGCCGCCGGGCCCGGCCCGGTGCGCCGCGAGTGTGTCGGAGAGCGCGGGGTCCTCCAGCGACGCCCAGCCGACCACGGCCGCGATCTCCGGGGCGTTCTCCGCGAGCGACAGGAACTCGCGGGTCTCCGCGTCGTCGCAGCGCCCCGCCTCGACCAGCACGGTCGCGTCGATGCCGGCCGCCTGAAGGTGGACCCGCAGGTCGTCGATCGCGTAGTCGCGCCGTATCGGGGCCAGTGCCGGATCCGCGAGCCAGGCGTAGTCGGCGGTCCATAGATGGTGATGCGCGTCGATGATCACGGCGTGGGGACCCCTTCCGGAAGCAGGCCGGCACCGATCAGCTCACGCCACAGCCGCCCGGGGATCTCGACCGAGGCCATCGCGACCGCGTCGTCCACCTCGGCGGGCGAACGCATCCCGACCACGACGCCGGCCACGCTCGGATGGCCGAGCGGGAACTGCAGCGCGGCCGCCCGCAGCGGTACGCCATGCCTATCGCAGATGTCGCGGATCGCCCGCGCCTTGGCGAGCAGCGCCTCTGGCGCCGGCCGGTAGTCGTACGTCGCGCCGTCGACCGGATCGGCCAGGATGCCGGAGTTGTATACGCCACCCGCGATGATCGAGAGGCCCCGCGCCCGGCACTCGGGCAGGAGATCGCCGAGCCCGGACTGGTCCAGCAGCGTGTACCGGCCGGCGAGCAGGAAGCAGTCGAAGTCGCCGGTGCGCGCGAACGCGGTCAGCATCGCCGACTGGTTCATGCCCACCGAGATGGCGCCGACCAGCCCTTCGGCGCGCATGCCGACGAGCGCCGGTCGTGCGGCGCCGATCGCCTCGGCGTAGTGCTCGTCGGGGTCGTGGATGTGCAGGATGTCGACCCGGTCCAGGCCCAGGCGCGCGAGGCTGTCGGCGTACGAACGGCGGATTCCCGCGGCGCTGAAGTCGAAGCGCGGTGTCTCGGGCGTCGGCTCGGCCCACATGCCGTCACGGTCACCGCCTCGCACGAGCACCCGGCCCACCTTCGTGGACAGGGTGAACGCTTCCCGGTCCCGGCGGGCCAGCGCCGCGCCGGCGCGACGCTCGGACCGGCCGGCGCCGTACAGCGGCGCGGTGTCGAAGTACCGGATGCCATGGGCCCAGGCCCGGTCGATGGTCGCGGTGGCGACGTCATCGCCGACCGATCGATACAGGCCGCCGATCGGGGCGAGCCCCAGGCCGAGCCGGGTGACGGTCACGCCCGTCGAGCCGATCGGGACGGTCTCGAACGGATTCATGCGGCGGCCTTCGGCGTGGCGTGGATGAGACGGATGACGGCCTGGCTCATGCGGTCGTAGTCGTGGTCGTTGACCAGCTCACCGCGGAGCGCGAAGTCGCCGATGACGGCGATCCGGTCCGCGAGTGTGACCACTTCGGGCAGGTCGGAGGAGATCAGCAGGATCGCCATGCCCTCCTCGGCGAGACCGGCGATCAACTCGTGGAACGCGGCCTTGGTCCGTACGTCGATGCCGACCGTCGGCTCGTCGATGACGAGGATGTCGCAGTCGGCGGCGAGCCACTTGGCGAGGCTCACCTTCTGCTGGTTGCCGCCGGAGAGCCGGCCGGCGAGCTGGCGCGGTGAGGCCGCACGGATACCGAGCTTGTCGACGTACTCCGCGACGAGATCGCGTTCGGCCCGATCCCGGAGGAGCCCGAGTCTCGCCAGGCGGCGCCAGACCGTGACGCCGACGTTGCGGGCGATGGTCTGCTCCAGGAACAGGCCCTCTTCCTTGCGGTTCTCCGGGACGTACCCGACGCGATACCGGCGGAGCGCCTCCCCGACGCTCCGGATCCGCGCCGGTGCGCCCTTCACCCGGACCTCGCCGGAAGTGATCCTGTCCAGGCCGAGCAGCGCCTTCGCGAGTTCGGTACGGCCGGCGCCGACGAGCCCGTAGAGCCCCAGGATCTCGCCCGGCGCGACCGCCAGCGAGATGTCCCGATGGCCGCGATCGGTGGAGACACCGCGCAGCTCCAGCGCCGGTGTGGCGTCCGGGGCGACGCGCCGGGTGCCGAGCGTGAGCGCGGCGTGCGCCCGCCCGACCATCAGGTCGACGATCGTGTCCCGCGTGTAGTCGGCCAGCGGCCGTGCCTCGGCGACGCTGCGCCCGTCGCGGAGCACGGTGACCGTGTCCGCGACCGCGAACACCTCTTCCAGCTTGTGGCTGACCAGGACGACGGAGTGCCCCGTGGTGGTCAGCGTGCGGACGATCGCGTAGAGCCGGTCGGCCTCGTCGCCGGTCAGCGACGCGGTCGGCTCGTCGAGCAGCAGCAGCCGGCTGTCCACCGACAGCGCCTTAGCGATCTCGACGAGTTGCGCCTGCGCGACCGACAGCTCACCGACCGGCGTGTCCGGATCCAGGTCGAGATCGAGCAGATCGAGGCAGCGGCGGGCCTCGGCGCGGATCCGTCGCCGCCGCACCAGACCGAGCCGGTTCGGCAGCCGGTGCAGCATGATGTTCTCCGCGACGGTGAACGCGGGTACCAGGTTGCGCTCCTGGTGCACGACGCCGATGCCGGCCCGGAGCGCGTCGAGCGGGCCGGTGAACGCGACGTCGGCACCGTCGATCGAGATGTGCCCGTCGTCCGGCCGGTACACGCCGGTGAGGATCTTCACCAGCGTGCTCTTGCCCGCGCCGTTCTCGCCGAGGAGCGCGTGCACGCTGCCGGGCCGCACCTCGAGCGTGGCGCCGTCGAGCGCGCGTACGCCCGGGAAGACCTTGACCAATCCCTGCGCCGACAGTTTCATTTCCTGCTCCGAGTGAGCTTCTGGCGGACAGCGCCGACCAGGACGGCGCCGAGCACGACCGCGCCGACGATCAGGTCGACCCAGCTCTGGCCGAGGTTGAACTGCGCCTGGGCGACGTCCACGAGGCGGACCAGGAACGCGGCCAGGCACGTGCCGAAGACGGCCACCACACCGCCGGCCAGCGCCACGCCGCCGATGATCGGCGCCGCGAAACTCCGCAGCAGCAGGTCATCGCCGACGCTGGCGTTGACCGAGCCGGACAGCGCGAGCGTCAGGACGGCGGCGACCCCGGCGAGCAGGCCCGAGATCGTGTGAGCGAGCACGATCGACCGGTCGTTGGACACGCCCGACAGGCGGGCCGAGAACGGGTTGCCGCCGCTCGCGAGCAGATGGCGACCGGCGACCGTACGGGCGAAGAACAGCCCGACCGCGACCGCGACGACGACGGCGATCAGGAAGATGACCGGCAGCCCGAGCGCTGCGGCGCGGCCGAGATCGACCAGGCCGGGGGAGTAGCCCTGGAACGTGTCCGGGCCGTGGACGCCGTAGCGCAGGCCGTCGACGATGGTCATCGTCGCGAGCGTGACGATGAACGCGTTGATCCTGGTCAACACCACGAGGAGACCGTTGACCGCACCGACGACCGCTCCGAGCAGGAGCGACGCGGTCACCGCCACCGGCGCCGGCCAGCCCTGCGCGATCATCAGCCAGGCGCCGGCCATCGCGCAGAAGCCGGTCAGTACGCCGACGGAGAGGTTCATCTGGCCGATCGCGAGCACGACCATCTGCGACAGGCCGATCACGATCGGCACCGCGAGGAAACGGAAGAACGCGCCGAGGGTGCCGCCTTGGAGCAGGTTGCCGTGGGTCGCGATGCTCAACGCGACGAATCCGGTGAGGGCGAGGCAGACGAGTGTGAACTCCGGCGCTCGGACGATCCGCCGCGCGCCTCCGCCCGCCCGGGAGGGGGCGACGGCCGCGGTCATGCCCGCACCCCGCGCCGCTCGGCGAGCACGTGCCGGGCCCGGTCCAGTGACAACGCGGCCAGCAGCACGAGGCCGATGTAGAGCTGGAGTTGATTGATCTGGAACTGCAACAGGTTCAGCCCCTTGTAGATGACCTGGGTGATGCCGGCGCCGAGCAGTGTGCCGAGCACGCTGACCGCGCCACCGGCGAGCAAGGTGCCCCCGAGCACCGGCGCGAGGAACGACGGAAGCAGGAACTGGCCGCCGACGCTCGCGGAGAACGCGCCGTTCTCCGCGGCGAGCAGGAATCCGGCGAACGCGGCGAGGGCTCCGGACAGCGCATGGGCCTGGATGATCCGCGCCTGAACCGGGATGCCGGACAGCTCCGCCGCCTTCTGGTTCGAGCCGGTCATCAGGATCTCCCGGCCGATCCTCGACCAGCGGAAGACGAGCCCGACGACCAGCAGGGCGACCACGGCGAACGGGACGAGCAGCGGTATCGGAGGCCCGCACACGTCGCCGGTGCAGTAGTCGGCCATCGTGTCGGCGCCGAGGCTCGCCATGCCGGCCGGCTGACGTGCGAACGCGACCCCCTGGGTGAAGTGCGAGTACAGCAGCGACACCAGGCCGACGAGCGCGAAGTCCATGGCGAGCGTGACCACGAACGAGTTGACGCCGGTACGCGCGATGACCAGGCCGGCGAGCGCGCCGAGGGCGGCCCCGGTGGCGAGCCCGGCCAGCAGGTCGAGCGGCAGCGGCGCGCCGGTCTTGTCGTAGAGCAGGCCGGCGGCGAACGCACTGATCGCGGCGATTCGGGGAACGGCCATGTTCATGTGACCGAGCGAGAGCACCGCGAGCTGCGACAGCCCGACGACCAGGTAGACGCTGACGTCCGACTGCAGGGGGACGAGCGTGAGCCGGGTGTCCAGGAAGGTCGGTCGCAGCGACGTGAACAGGACGATCAGCACCACCAGCACCGCCAGCAGGCCGATTCGGGGGTTGGCCCAGACCGGCATCCGGCCGACGCGACCGGCCGGCGGCGCCGGGTCCGGCGCGGGGCCCGAGGCCTGCGCGTCGCTCGATGGCGGGGGAGCGTTGCCCGCGCGGCCGAGCCGATTCATCACTGCACTCTCCGATCGTCGATCGCGTCGCGGTCCCAGTCGATGCCGAGGCCGGGAGCCGTCGGGGCGAGGGCCTCGCCGCCGTGAACCTGGATCTCCCGTCGGGTGATCGCCCGCAGTTGGGGGATGTGCTCGAGGTATCGGCTGTTCGGTACCGCGCAGCACAGGCTGATGTGCAACTCCATGAGGAAGTGCGGGCACACCACGACGTTGTGCGCCTCGGCCAGGTGCGCGACCTTCAACCACGGCGTGATGCCGCCGACCCGCGCCACGTCGACCTGGACGACGCCGGCGGCACCGCGCTTGAGGTATTCGGCGAACTGGCTGATCGAGTACATCGACTCACCGACCGCGACCGGCACGCTGGTCGCGGCGGCGAGCGCGGCGTGGCCGGAGACGTCGTCGGCGGGCAGCGGCTCCTCGAACCAGTAGGGGTCGTACGGCTCCAGCAGCCGCGCGCGGCGGATCGCGTCGGCGGCGGTCTGCGACTGGTTCGCGTCGACCATGATGTCGAAGTCCGGGCCGACCGCGTCCCGTACGGCGGCCAGCCGGTACGCGTCCTCGGCGGGTGGCCGGCCGATCTTGATCTTCACGCCGGGCAGGCCGGACACCTGGCTCGCCTTCGCCCCGGCGACCAGTTCGTCGGTGCTCAGGTGGAGCCAGCCGCCCTCGGTGTCGTAGAGCGGGATCCGGTCCTTCGCGCCGCCGGCGAGGATCCACAGCGGAGCGCCGGCTTCGCGGCACCGCCAGTCCCACAGCGCGGTGTCGACGGCGGCGAGCGCGAGCGACGTGATGGCGCCGACCGCGGTGGAGCGGTTCGCGGCGTACAACTCGTGCCAGATCGCCTCGACCCGGCGCGGATCGGCGCCGATGAGGTGGCCGAGCATGCTGTCGCGCAGCAGCGCGAGGACCGCCTTGCCGCCGGTGCCGATGGTGTACGAGTACCCGGTGCCGGTCCCGCCGTCGTCGGTGGTGATGTCTACGAAGATCGTCTCCTGCTTCGCGAATGACTGGACGGCGTCGGTGCGGACCCGTTCGACGGCGAGGTCGACGAGGTACGCCTGGGCGCTGGTGATGCGGGGCAAAAGGGCTCCTCGGACTGGCTCGCGGAACGACGGACGGTCGTCCCGGAAGCGTCGGGACTTACGTGGCGGAGCAGTTCTTACTTGGCGCGGCAGTTCAGGTACTTGGCGTCGAAGTCGGACTTCAGCGTCTTCGTGGTGGCCTGACGCTGGGTGTCGTAGCTGCCGGCGTTCTTCTTGTCGACCACGAACGAGCCCGAGTCGATGGTGAGACCCGGCTGCTTCATCGTGCAGCCGGTGGACAGCTTCATCAGGGCGTAGGAACCGACGTAGGCCTGACCGACGGGGTTCTGGACGACGGTCGCCGCGACCGAGCCGTCGCGAATGTCGGCGAGCACGGTCGGATCGTCGTCGATCGCGACGACCTTGATCGGCAGATGGGCGTGCTTCACGGCGGCGGCGGAGGCGACCGCGGGGTTGTAGGCGGTGTTGACGATGCCGCTCAGTTGCGTGCCCTTCGCGGCGATCAGGTCGGCGACGGCCTTCTGCGCGGTCTGCAGGTCGGTGTCGATGTCGGTGCGCGTCTCGACGAGCTTGACCTGTCCGTGGGTCTCGGCGACGGCCTGCTGCACGCCGGCCATACGACGCTGGGTGTTGGAATCGGTCTTGTTCCCGGTCAGGTGGACCAGGTTGCCCTTCCCGCCCATCGCGTTGATCGCCGCCTGCGCGGCCTTGTACGCCGCCTGCTGCACGTCGGTGGCGAGGCAGAAGTCGGCGTCGTCGGCCGAGCCCGCCGGGCACGACCCGAGGGAGGCCACGTGGAAGCGCTGACGCTTCAGGCTGCCGAACGTGGTGTTGATGTTCTCCGGCGCGACCCCGAACACCCCGAATGTGTTGTACCCCTGCGCGGCCAGGGACGTGAGGACGTTGTTCTGTTTCGTCTGGTCCCAGCCGGAGTTCTCGTTGAAGGTGACGTCGCCGAGACCGAAGTCGGTCTTGGCCCGGGTGCCGGCCGTCTTCCACGGCTGGAAGTAGGGGTGCGAACCACCGGGAACGAGCGCGACCTTCACCTGCGCCGGCTTCATCGTCGTCGAGGACGCCGTCGCGTCGCTCTTCTTGCTGCAGCCGGTCACCGAGACGGCCAGCGCGAACGTCGCGGCGATCGACGCGAGTCGAACCAAGGGTGACATGACACACACCCCTCCTGATTCGTGGATCGTGGATCCTATAGGAAGTTTCGTAGATGTATACTCAGCAAACATGAACCAGGTCAAGGGTCTGCTCGTAGGAAACTCGGCCGCATGACCGGCCGCGCTCGGATCTCTCCGGTACGGCGTTCGACGCTGGGCGACGACGTCTACGAAGCGATCAAGACGCTGGTCATGGAGCACACGCTGGCTCCCGGTGACCGGGTCAACATCGATGCGCTGGCTCGCGAGCTGGAGGTTTCACCGACGCCGGTCCGGGAGGCACTCGCCCGGCTGGAGTCCGACGGGCTGGTCCGCAAACGCGCGCTCGCCGGTTACACGGTGAGCCCGCTGCTGACCAAGCGGGAGTTCATCGATATGTTCGACATGCGGCTCGTGCTCGAAGGCACGTCCGCGCGGTGGGCCGCCGAACGCGCCGATGACGCGACGCGCGATGCGATCGTCGCCGAATCCGAGCAGGCGGCACCGCTGGACGGTCCGGCTCCGGGCGACCGTTCCTCCTACGCCACCTTCACCACACTCGACGCGCGCTTTCACGACCTCGTCGCGAGCGCCGCGGACAATCCGCTGCTCCGCGACGGCATCACGCGACTGCACGCGCACCTGCACCTCCACCGGCTCTACTTCCCGTACGCGAAGAGCGGGGCGACCGGCGACGAGCACCGTCGCATCGCGGCCGCGATCCGGGCCGCCGACCCGGACGCGGCGGAGGCGGCCATGCGTGCCCACCTGGTCGAGGGTCGCAAACGTCACCTCGTGGCGTTCGACTGAGCGACGCCCTTCCGGGGGGCCGGTCGACCGGCGTCGGTTCTCCCGAACTTGTCGTCGCCCCGGCGCACCGGTGTTCGCCGGAGAACCCTCATCGAGACAGCGCGCCCGTGGCCGGCGGACGCGCTCGCGGCCAGTGCGGGGGATCCCGGGTGGTCGCTCCTGAGTGTCCGCCCCCTAAGCTGTGCTCGATGGCCAGGTACTTCGATGTGCATCCGGACAACCCGCAGCCTCGGGCGCTCCGTCAGGTGGTCGACATCCTTCGCTCGGATGGACTGATCGTCTACCCGACTGACTCGTGCTTCGCGCTGGGATGCCAGTTGGGCAACAAGGAGGGCATCGACCGGATCAGGGAGATCCGCCGCCTCGACAGCGGCCATCACTTCACCCTGGTCTGCAAGGACTTCGCGCAACTCGGCCAGTTCGTCCAGGTCAGCAACGCGCTGTTCCGCTCGATCAAGGCGGCGACCCCGGGCGGCTACACGTTCATCCTGCCCGCGACCAAAGAGGTCCCGCGACGGCTGCTGCACCCCAAGAAGAAGACCGTCGGTGTCCGGATTCCGGATCACACCGTCACCCAGGCCTTGCTGACCGAACTCGGCGAACCACTGCTGTCGAGCACCCTGCTTCTGCCCGGGGAGGGCGAAGCCATGACCCAGGGCTGGGACATCAAGGAAAGGCTCGATCACGCGGTCGACGCCGTCGTCGATTCCGGTGAGTGTGGCGCCGTGCCGACGACGGTGATCGATTTCTCCCAGGACGAGCCCGAGATCCTTCGCCGAGGTGCCGGAGACCCGTCCCGCTTCGAATGACACGGCCGTCGCCGTCTCGGCGGGGGAGACGGGTCGAACGAGTTCCGCTCGGCGGCGGTGTTACGCCGTGCGCCGCCGATGCGCCACGGCGCGCCAGCCGAGCATGAACACTCCGAGGAAGACGAGTGAGACGAGAATGAAGGTGGCCGCGGTTCCCTGACCGGAGAGGACCCGCAAGGCCATGCCCGCGGCGACGGTCGCCAGCCAGACGCCGACGCCGGTGCCCGCGAGGGCCGCGGGCCGCCGCCAGGCCCGCGTCACCAACCAGCCGATCAGCAGTCCCGCCAGGAACGGCCAGGCCGTCTCCGCGATCCCGGCGACGGTCTCGCCCTCGCTGTGCCCGGCCCGCCCGATCACCACGAACGCCATCACACAGCACAGATCGAAGATCACCGCAGGTACCGAACGCATGTGCCCAAGCGTATCGGCCAAGGATCGCCGATCCGGCCCTGGCAGGTGTTGCCGCAGAAGGGCCCCGGCCGGACGCCTCCGCGCGTCCGGCCGGCGCTGTCACCAGGTGAACGTGGTGAATGTCGGGTACAGGGTCAGTTCTGGGTCCACTTCTGGCTGCTTCCGCCGTTACAGGTCCCGAGGACCATCAGGGTGCCGTTCGCGGTCCCGGAACCGTTCGGGCTCAGGCACAGGCCGGACTGCACGCCGGTGATCGTGCCGTCGGCGTTCGGATTCCACTGCTGATTCGCGCCGCCGTTGCAGTCCCAGATGATCACTCGGGTTCCCGCGGAGGTAGCGGCGCCCTCGGCGTCCAGGCACTTGGATCCGTACACCTGCAGCTGCTTGGACGACGTCGACGTCCACTGCTGGTTGGTCCCACCGTTGCAGTCCCACAGCTCGACCTGCGTGCCGTTGGTCTGCGACACGTTCGGTACGTCCAGGCACCGGCCGGACGCCACATTGACCAGCGCGGACGTCGTCCCGCCGCCGGTACCGCCGCCCGAGCCGGGGGTGATCTTGAGGTTGTCGAACTGAGCGGTCTCACCCTGGCTGGTCCCCAGGCCGATCTGGCCGGTCCCGTAGGTGGAGTCGCTCACCGAGCCGACCGCGGTGCCGTCGACGGTGGCGGTGATGGTGCCGCCGGAGAAGCCGAGGGCCAGCGTGTGCCACCGGTTCGTGCCGAGTGCGGAGGTGGTGCCGCTGCGCAGCGTGGTCCACTGCGCGCTGGTGTTGGAGCGCAGGATGGACCAGGCGCCCGTGTCGCCGACCCGCAGGTAGTAGGCGTTCAGACCGTTCGGGTCGCCTGTGCTCTGCGCGCCGGCGCGGCCGATGACCTCGGCGTACCCCGACTTCTCCAGCAGCACGTCGGAGGAGACGGTGTAGTTGTTCCAGTTGGTGTTGCCCAGCAGGGCGTACGGGTCGGAGATCGGCTTCCACCCGATCGCGGCCTGCGTGCCGGCCTGGCGTACGCACATTCCGGTACGGCCGCCGCCGCAGGCGCTCGTCTCGAACGCGCCCTGCATGTCCATGAGGTACTTGGCCTCGTGGCCGGCGGAGTAGGAGTCGAAGTCGTCGCCGTACGGCAGGTTCAGCGCGCCCTGGGCCGGGCCGGTGGCGGTGCCCTTGCCCTGGCCCGTCGTGGTCGTGACGGTGTAGAGGTAGCCGGGCTGGACGGTCAGGGAGAAGTTCCCGCCGGATGGGGTGATGTCGGCGGTGTGCACGAAGTAGTCGGCCGGGCTGCCGGAGTTGAGGTTGGTCGCCCACACGTGCACCTGGCCGGTGGACAGGCCGCCGGTGACGTTGAGGTTGAGCGTCTGGGCGCTGGTCGCGTCCATGGTCTCGATGATCGTGCTGTAGTCGGTGTTGTTCGTCGACTTCAGCGATACGTAGCTGCCGTTGTTCCGGTTGCCGCCGATGTAGCCGCTGGAAGAGTCGAGGTACTTCCATCCCGGAGCGGTGAACTGGGTGGTGTGCGCCAGCGCCCACGTGTCCTTGCCGACGGAGTAGGAGCCCGACCACGGCTGGTTCGCCAGGATCAGGCCCACGGTCGGCCACGGGATGTTCGGCGTGACCGAGGCGATCAGATCCCAGTTGAGGTAGGCGGTCATCTTCCCGTCGATGTAGGCCCGGTTGATGCCCCGGGCCAGCGGCGCGGCGCCCCCGTTGTAGTCCTGCGATCCGTTCTCGCTCGACCACAGCACCTTGCCGGAGTTGATGAAGTTCGACGGCACCGAGCACGAGTTCTGCGCGCTCAGGTATCCGCACGGATAGTGCCCGCTCAGCACGTCGACGTCGGCGCGGAAGGTCGCGTTGCTCGCGACCTGGTCGGCTCCGACCCAGGCACCCGGGTACTGGTCACCGACGATGAGCTTGACGTTGGAATAGCCGGCCGAGTTCAGCGCGTTGCGCAGGTTGATCGTCCAGTTGACGTCCCAGAGCTTCTCGTTCTGGGCGGCCGTGAGGTAGTCGATCGACAGGTTGTGCTGTTTGGCGCAGCCCAGCCAGGACACCAGATAGTTGATCATGTCGGTCGACAGGAACGTGCCGTTGCCGATCCACCCCGGGGCGCCCCAGGCCAGCCCGACGAGCTTGATGCTGGGATTGCGCGCCTTGGCCTGCTCCATGATCCACCACTCGTAGCCGCGGTCGCAGTTCAGGTCGCCGCGGAAGTGGGAGTGACTGGGTTCGGCGCCGCTGGTGGAGTTGGTGTCACCGCCGATCTCGACCTTGAGGATCTGCAAGGAGGCGCCGTAGCCGGGCTTGAACAGGTAGTCGAGGATCTGACTGCGCTGCGGCTCGGGATAGTCGATCAGCAGGCGGCTGTTGCCGCCGCCGCCGCTGACCGCGCCGACGCCGTCGAACGTCCGGCCGCCCGACGTGCCGTTGATCGTGATCGAGGTGGCCGCCCGGGCCGGCGTCGTCGCGGCGCTCACGATGCCGCTCGCGGCCAGGACGACGCCGACGAGCATGAGGATCGAGACTTTCAGTCGCCGGAGCAACCGGCTGGTTCCTGACATCAGGGTTCGTCCCTTTCAGGGGTGTGGATGGGGGCTCGGGGAATTCCCACGCCTTCACCGCTGACCGGCCGATCAGCCGCGCGTCCATTTCTGATTGCCGCCACCGTTGCAGGTCCAGATCTCCACGGCGGCGCCGTTGGCGGTGCCCTGGCCGGTAACGTCCAGGCATAGTCCCGAGCCGACCCCGACCACGGTGCCGTCGGAGTTCAGGCGCCACTGCTGGTTCGCCCCGCCGTTGCAGGTCCAGACCTCCACCCGGGTTCCCGGACTGGTCGCGTTGCCCGGCACGTCCAGGCATTTCGTGCCGTACACGGTCAGTTCATTGCTCGCGTTCAGCGTCCACTGCTGGCCCGCGCCGCCATTGCAGTCCCAGATCTGCAGGAAGGTGCCGTCGGTCTGGCTCCCGTTCGGCACGTCCAGGCACCGGTTGGATCCGACGCCGCGGAGCACGCCGACGGCGGTCGAGCCCCCACCGCCGTTGCCGGACCGGATCCCCGCGGCCGACATCACCGATTGCGCCCCTGACGGCCAGCTGTTGTTGTTCACCTGGGTGTTCCCGGCGACGGAGTTGCCGTGGTCGCCGTTGAAAATGTCCGTACTGCCGCCGCTGTACCAGTTGTTGGTGAGGGCCAGGGCGCCGGTGTTGTTGCCGCCGTTGTAATTGGCGATGGACCAGTAGCCGCCGATCGAGGAGAACACGTTGCCGGTGGCGGTGAAGTTCCGCGAGCCCTCATCGAAATACAGGCCGTGGCCGCCGGCCGTCCGCAGGCAGTAGTTCCCGTTGATCAGCGCGTTGGGGTTCGCCGAAAGCGTGTAGACGCATCCACCGTCGTTCATCTGCTGCATGATGTCGTGCACGTAGTTGCCGGTGACCTGGTTGTTCGACGCCGTCGTACCCGTGCTGTAGCGCGGCTGGTAGTTGTACAGGCCGCGATTGGCGTAGTCGTTACTGCCGCCGGCGTCGTTGGCGCCCCAGCCATAGCCGACCGAGATGCCGGAGTACGGCATGTTGTACACCTCGTTGTGAGTGATCACGGCGTTCGTGACGTACGTAAGCAGGAATGACGTGATGCCGCGGTAGTCGAGGCCGATGTCGTGGACGAGGTTGTCGCTGACCGTGATGTTCTTGTTCACCATCCGCTGGTCGCTCGGGTGGTGCGCGTCGGCCTGCACGCCGCCCGCGACGATGGCACCGGCCGCGTCACTGGTGAAGACCGATCCGCTGACGGTGATCGAGCTCGCGCCCAGGCCGACGCCGCCGGCGTGGGCGTTCGCGTCATTCCCGATGCCCACCGCGGTCTGGCCGAGGTCGACGAACTGGTCGCCGCTGAAGGTGATGCCGCTCGCCGCCGAGACCTGGACCGCGGCGGGCATCTGGTTCCAGTGCGGCCGGGTCGCCTCGAACTGTGTGCAGCCGGAGGTGCAGGAACCGAACGCGGGCCAGGACCAGTTGCCGGAGACGTACGCGCCGGTCTGCTGGTCGGCGTAGCCCTGGCCGCTGCCCGGGCCGAGCCAGCTCGTCCCGCTGAAGGTGATGCCGGAGAAGGTGATGTCGTGCGCGGGCGAGTCGTAGGTACCGCCGACGTCCAGCAGCGACTGGACCAGCGGGAGCTCCACGTCGACGCTGCTCATGTTCTGCCCGGAGCGCGGGATGTAGTACAAGGTGCTGGTCGCGGTGTTGAGATACCACTCGCCGGGCGAGTCGAGGAACTCGTACGCGTTCTCCAGGTACAGCGGTCCCGCCCGGAAGGGGCTGTTCAGGGTGTCGTAGCCGAAGGTGTTGTTGTTCCACGCCGGCTGCTGCATCGTCAGGACGTTCCCGCTGATGCTCTGCACGGGTGAGTACCGGTCGGTGAACGAGTCCACGCTCTCGACCTCGACGCGGTTCTGGTTCGTGAGGCCGTTCAGGTAGCCCAGAGCGCTGCTCGCGAACCGCATGCCGGTGGCGGTGAAGGTGAAGTCCGACCGATTCAGGGTGGTGCGCGCCCGTGTGACCGGAAGCCCGTCGATGTACAACTGCCGGGTGTCGACGCCGGTCCCGACGTTCGCCTTCCAAATGTTCTTCGACGAGTCGGCCAGGCTCCACCCGGTCACCGCCTTCGCTCCGCTGATCACCGGATGCGCCGACGGCGCGGCCTGCCAGACGACGGTGTGGCCGTTCGTTCCGGAATCGGCGGCGGTGAACCGCAGCGGCGCGGTCTGCCGGTAGATCCCGTCAGCGAGCTGTACCACGATGTCGCCGGACATGCCGCCGTTCATCGACCGCACCGCCGCCTGAGCACCCGCAAGCGAACACGGCTGCGCGGCGGTACAGGCGCTTCCGCCGCCCGACGGCGCGGCGTAGATGGTCGAGGTGGCCGCCGAGGCGGGAACGGCCGGAGAGAACAGGGCCGACGCCGCGGCCAGTCCGATGGCGGCGGATCCGGCCGCGGCCGCCGGCCTGCGGCGGCCGAACGGGATTGAGAAAGACATGACGCGATGCCTCTCGGGACGGTGACGGGCATTGCGGGTGGCCGTCGGCGGCCGATCTGTCGAATCGATTCGCTAACCGACGGGTTTCGAGCGGATGGTATGACCGGTGATCAAGCGGGTCAATGTCTTTCATCCGCACTTTCGAATCGGTTCGCAGCACGCTCTGGGCGTTCGGCACGCCCTGGGTGCTCAGCGTGCCCGGGCGCTCAGCGCGGCGCGGGTGCCGGCCCGGTGCTGTTCCGCAGCGAGATCGGCGGAACGAACAGGTGCTGCCTGGGCGGTGCGTCCGGGTCGGTGACGCGTTCGACGAGGAAGTCGACGGCGGTCGCGCCCATGTCCACCGCGGGCACGTCGGCCGCGGTGAGCTGAGGATGGAACTGCTCGGCCCAGTACCGCGCGGCGACGCCGGCGACGGAGAACCGGGCCGGGATGTTCAGCCCCGCATCCTCGAGTGCCCGCTGGATGCCGGGTAGGGCTGCCTCGTTGATCGTAGTTATCGCGGTGACCTCGGGATGGGCGCGGAGGATCTCCTGAACGCACGTCTCGCCCGCAGCCGCATCATCGGCGCAGCAGAACTCGACCCCTTCGACGCCGCGGCGGGCGACGGCATCGGCGAATCCCTCGCGAGCCCGGTGCGCGGGGCCGTAGCCGGAGGCGATGAGCTCGGCCGAGCGGTTGATCAGCGCGATGTGGCGGTGCCCGAGATCGGCCAGGTGGTTCACGCACCGGTCGATGAGTGTCGCGTAGTCCACGTCGATCCAGCACGTCCCCTGTGGCCGCGCGGTGCGGCCGATGGTCACGAACGGCAACCGCAGACCCTGCAGCCGTGTGACGCGGGGGTCGTCCAGGCGGATCTCCATGAGGATCAGGCCGTCCACCCGGCGGCCGCCGACGATCCGCTCGAAGGAACGGTCGTGGTCGTCGCGGGACGGCGAGAGCAGCAGGTCGAGGTCGGCGCGGTCGGCGGCCTCCATGACGCTGGCGACGAACTCCAGTTGCATGAACGTCAACCGTCGCCGGGTGGGTGGGACTACCAGTCCGAGCGTGCGGGTGCGGCCCTCCTTCAGCGCCCGGGCGGCGGCGTTCGGGCGATAGCCCAGCTCGTCGATGACCGCCTGGATGCGTTGCCGGGTCGCCTCGGACACGGCACGCTTGCCGCTGAGCGCGTACGACACGGTGCTGCGCGACACTCCGGAGCGGCGGGCGATCTCCCCGATGTTCATCGAGCTCCTTCGCGGCACCGGCACGGTCGGCACAGGTCGTCCAGCCGACCGGCTCATTCGACGGCATGAGGGTAGCGAGTCGAATCGTTTCGCCTACTTTCCATGAAGTGTAGTCATCCCACTTCTTGGCGAGCAACGTCGTCGGCCGTGCGTCACGGCCGGTCGGCCCTTCGCCGCTCACGCGCACCGGAGCGATCCGCGGCGTAAGGCCGGGCCGATGAAAGCCTTTGAAAGCCCGGTGGGCGCCGATGGCCGCGGAGGGCTCCGGGAGCAGGGCGAACTCGGCCTGCTCGTCGCGGTCGTCGGCGGCTCGCGGTCGGACGTTGACCTCGCCGAAGCCCGGCCATAGCATCCCAGCGGCTTGTTCGAATCGATTCGACTGGCCGCCGAAACTTCGTCGTTCACGTTCGGATGGCCTGATCCGACAGTGAAACCTCGTCGCGGCGGCTGACGGGATCGTCGCAGTCGCAGGATGACGGAGGTTCGTCATGTTCCCAGTTCCCAAAGGCCTACCTTGGGCGGGGCGGCTGCTCGCCGCCTGCCTGCTGGCCGTGGCGGCGGCCGTGCTCGCCCTCGGTACCCAGGCCGCCGTCAACACGGCCTCCGCGGCGTCGCTTCCGTGCGACATCTACGCGGCCGGGGGCACGCCGTGTGTCGCCGCGCACAGTACGACCCGCGCGCTGTTCTCCTCCTACAACGGGCCGCTGTACCAGATACAGCGCAAGTCCGACCAGAAGTACCTCGACATCGGCCTGCTGTCCGCGGGCGGGTACGTGGACGCCGCCCCACAAGCGTCGTTCTGCGCGGGCACGTCCTGCACGATCACGAAGATCTATGACCAGACGGCGAACCACAACGACCTGCCGATCTCCTGGGGCGGCTACTGGAAGGGCCCCGGCCCCAACGGCGCGGACATCGGGGCGGACGCCATGGCGCTCCCGATCACCGTGGCCGGCCACCCGGCGTACGGGATCAAGTCCACGCCCGGCACCGGCTACCGCGTCGACCACGCCAAGGGGGTGCCCACCGGTTCGCAGCCGGCGGGCATCTACATGGTGACCTCGTCGAACTACGTGAACCAGTGGTGCTGCTTCGACTACGGCAGCGGCGAGAACTCCCACACCGACACCGGAAACGCCACCATGAACGCGATCTACTGGGGCACCGCGTGCTGGTTCGGCGGGTGCACCGGTAGCGGCCCGTGGGTGGAGGCCGACCTGGAGAACGGCATGTACCACACCGGTACCGGCTCCAACCACGACCCGAACAACAGCGGGGTGCACTTCCCCTTCGTAAGCGCGTGGGAGAAGAACAACGGCACCAGTAACTTCACCCTGAAATACGGCAACGCCACCAGCGGCGGTCTGACGACCCCGTACTCGGGTCCGCTGCCCAACGGCTACTCGCCGATGCGCACGGACAGTTCGATCCTGCTGGGCACCGGTGGTGACAACAGCCCCAGCGGCCAGGGCGAGTTCTTCGAGGGTGCGATGACTTCGGGTTATCCGTCTGACGCGACGGAGAACGCGGTGCAGGCGAGTATCACGGCCGCTGGTTATGGAGCGGGTGGTGGCACGGGTGGTTTCCCGGGTGGTTATCACCAGTTGGTGGTCGGCAATGACGGGTTGTGCCTGGATGTGTACGGCAATAGTTCGGCTGCGGGTGCGGCGATCGATCAGTGGACGTGTAACGGGCAGTCGAATCAGCAGTTCCAGTTCCTGCCGGGGTCGAACGGTTTCGGGGAGTTGCAGGCGCAGAACTCCGGTCAGGTGGTCGGGGTGGTGAACGGCTCGACGGGGCAGGGGAGTCCGGACATCGTGCAGCAGGCGCGGAGTGGTGCGGCGGGCACGATGTGGAAGCCGGTTCCCCAGTCCGATGGGTCGTTCGCGTTCCAGAACGCGGGTAGTGGGCTGTGCCTGGACGTCTATGGTGCCGGCAGCAACCTGGGCCAGCAGTTGGACCAGTGGCCGTGCAAGAACGCGGCCGGAACCAACCAGGACTTCACCCCCCGCTGACGGGATCATTCGGGTACGCCGCTGAAGGCAGCCGACCGAATCTGGAGGAGACGGAGCGGCTGACCAAGAGGAGAGCCCTCGAGGTTCACCAACGTCGAGGGCTCTTCGATGCTGCCATCCGGCGATGGAAAAGGACATCATTCGCCGGTGCCGACTTACCCGTCTCGGTGAAACGCGCGGCACGTGCATTGCCGCGTTACTTTCAGCTGTTTTCATACGTCCCCCAGGCTGGAGCCGCCGCTGTCAGCGCCGCAACGATTCGCCGGCACGCGCGAATGTCAGACGCCTTGACTTCGCGGCTACAGCCCGGATACTCCCGGCTGAATCTTCAGTCCAATATCTCGCACCTTGTTCGAGATATCGAACCCAGAGAGGTGGGAAGCAGCCGATGCGCGGACCTCTACTCGCCGTGGCAACAGAACGGCGCGGCCACCTGATGTGGCAGGGAGAATCATGAAATCTTCGATCCGGCCTCGCCGGGTGCGGGGGCTGGTCTCGGCGCTGTCGGCCGCCGCCGTGGTCGCCGGGGCCGCAACGCTGGTGCCCGGTTCCGCGCAGGCCGCGAGCACCCTCGGAGCGCAGGCGGCCCAGTCCGGGCGTTACTTCGGTACCGCCGTGGCCGCCGGCAAGCTCGGGGACTCGACGTACTCGACGATTCTTGACCGGGAATTCAACATGATCACCCCGGAGAACGAGATGAAGTGGGACACCACCGAACCGTCCCGCGGCTCGTTCAACTTCGGCCCGGCCGACCAGATCGTCAACCACGCCCTGGCGCACGGGCAGCGCATGAGGGGCCACACCCTGGTCTGGCACTCCCAGCTCCCCGGCTGGGTCAGCGGCATCACCGACGCCAATACGCTGCGCAGCGTGATGGACAACCACATCACGACCGAGATGACCCACTTCAAGGGCAAGATCTACGCCTGGGACGTGGTGAATGAGGCGTTCGCCGACGGCAGCACCCAGCACCGCAGCTCGGTGTTCCAGAACGTCCTGGGCAACGGCTTCATCGAAGAGGCGTTCCGTACCGCGCGGGCCGCCGACCCGAGCGCCAAGCTCTGTTACAACGACTACAACATCGAGAACTGGAGCGACGCCAAGACCCAGGGTGTCTACGCCATGGTCAAGGACTTCAAGTCCCGCGGCGTCCCGATCGACTGCGTCGGCTTCCAGAGTCACTTCGGTTCCGGCGGACCTCCGGCGAGCTTCCAGACCACGCTGTCGAACTTCGCCGCCCTCGGCGTCGACGTCCAGCTCACCGAGCTCGACATCGCCCAGGCGCCGTCGACCGCGTACGGCAACACGGTCAGGGCATGCGTGAACGTCTCCCGCTGCGCGGGCATCACCGTGTGGGGAATCCGCGACAGCGACTCCTGGCGCAGTGGTGAGAACCCGCTGCTGTTCGACGCGAACGGCAACAAGAAGGCCGCCTACGAGGCGGTCCTGTCCGCGCTCGGCAGCGGCGTCCCGTACGGCGGTGGAGGTTCATCCACGCCCACGCCCACGCCCACGCCAACTCCCACGCCGACGCCCACACCGCCGGGGAACGGCGGGTGCTCGGTCAAGTACACGATCGCCTCGCAGTGGACCGGCGGGTTCGGCACGAACGTCACCGTGACCAACCTGGGCGGTTCCGTCTCGAGCTGGACACTGACCTGGTCGTTCGGGGCGGGACAGCAGATCACCCAGGCGTGGAACGCCGCCGTGACCCAGAGCGGGGCGAACGTGACCGCCCGCAACGTCGACTACAACGGCTCGATCCCCACCAACGGCAGCACGAGCTTCGGGTTCAACGGGTCCTGGAACGGCAGCAACCCGGTGCCCTCGAACTTCGCGCTCAACGGCATCGCCTGCACCACCGGCTGATCACCCGGCCGCAGGCGCCGCCCATGCCGGGCCGGACGCGTGCGCGACGCGTCCGGCCCGGTCCCTCGCTCCGCCGGCCGCGCATCATCTCGAGGTGCGCCCCCCGCCGAAAGGTCCCCGTCATGCCTCCGTACCAGTTCCAATTGAGCCGCCGGCGCCTGCTCACCACGGCCGGCGCCACCGTCGTCGCCGGCCTGCTGGGATTCCGTACCGCCGGAGCCACCACCGGCCCGAGTGGTTACACGGCGAGCTGGTCGTCGGTCGATCAGCACCCGCCGGCTCCCGAGTGGTACCAGGACGCCAAGTTCGGCATCTACTACCACTGGGGTGTGTTCAGCGTTCCCGCGTTCGGTAACGAGTGGTATCCGCGGAACATGTACATCAGCGGATCCGCCGAGAACAACCACCACAAGAGCGTGTACGGCGATCCGTCGGCATGGCCCTACCACAACTTCATCAACGGCGCCCGCGACAAGGCCGGCAACTGGGTCCAGTTCGCCCCGAAGCAGAAATCGGCGGGCGGCAACTGGGACCCGAACGCGTGGGCGCAGCTGTTCGCCGACGCGGGCGCGAAGTTCGCCGGGCCGGTCGCCGAGCACCACGACGGCTACTCGATGTGGAACAGCACCGCCAACGAGTGGAACTCCGTCACCACCGGGCCCCGGCTCGACCTGCTGCGGCAGCACGCCGACGCGATCCGGTCCAAGGGCCTGAAGCTGTACGTGTCCCTTCACCACGCGTACCACTTCAACGGCTATTACGACCACGTCCCGGCGCAGACGACGACCACACTCAAGAAGCTGTACGGCCAGCTCGGGTCGGCCGCAGAGAACCAGCTGTGGTACGACAAGCTCAAGGAGGTCATCGACGGCTACCAGCCCGACATCATCTACCAGGACTTCGACCTGAACCTGGTCCAGGAGCCGCTGCGGCTGCAGTTCCTCGCGTACTACTACAACCAGGCGGTCGCCTGGAACAAGGACGTCGTGGCCACCTACAAGGACGGCTTCGACAACAAGGGCGAGGTCTACGACTTCGAACGCGGCGGTCCGGCCGGCATTCAGACGCCCTACTGGCAGACCGACGACAGCGTCTCCAGCTCGAGCTGGTGCTACACGGTCGGCATCGGCTACTACTCGACCAAGGCCATGATGCACGCGCTGATCGACCGGGTCAGCAAGAACGGCACCATGGTGCTCAACATCGCCCCGATGGCCGACGGCACCATCCCGGTGGGGCAGCAGGCGATCCTGCAGGGAATGGGGGACTACCTCAAGCGGTTCGGCGAGTCCGTCTACGCCACCCGCGCCTGGGCGTCCTTCGGCGAGGGGCCGACGCAGATGGGCGGCGGCTCCTTCACCACGCCGCGGGAGGGAACCGCTCAGGACATCCGGTTCACCCGCAGCAAGGACAACACGGTGCTGTACGCGACCGCGCTGGGCTGGCCGGGCAGCACCCTCACCATCACGACCCTGAACTCCGGTCAGATCAACCTGAGCAGCCTCACCTCGGTCCAGCTCCTCGACCAGACCGCCGGCTCGTACGTCAACCTGCCGAACCGCAGCCAGGACGGCGCCGGGCTGCACATCTCGCTGCCGTCGTCGAGCGCCCCCTTCAGCGCGCTGGCGTACGTCGTGAAGCTCACCTTCTCCGGCCAGATCCCCGCCCTGGGCGGCGGCACCACCACGGGCTGGGTGAAGATCGCCAATGTGACCAGCGGCCTGGTCCTCGACAGCGGCGGCAACGTCTCGTCCGGGTCGGTGCTCAAGCAGTGGAGCTACGACGGGTCCACCAACCTGCAGTGGCAGCTGGTTGACCTGGGCAACGGCTACTACCGCATCGTCAACCGTACCAACGGGATGGTGGCCGACAGCTGGGGCAACACCGCCAACGGCGCGAGCTGCCTGCAGGCGGCCTGGAACGGCGGCAACAACCAGCAGTGGCGGCTGAACGACGTCGGCAACGGCCGCTATCAGATCATCAACCGCGGCACCGGTACGGGTCTGGACGGCGCCGGTAGCACGACGACCGGCGCGACCACCGTGCTGTGGACACCGAACTCGAGCACCAACAACGAGTGGACCATCACGGGTGTCTGAGCCCCGGCCGCACCGGACCATCCACCCCCGACCACCCGAATTCCCACGACACGATCGCGGAACACGCATGGGCCCGCGAAGAAGGAGAGGAGCGGTGAGACGGCTCATCAAGGCACTCGCCGGCATCGTCGTCGCGGCACTGGCCGTGGCGCTGTGCACGGTCACGGCTCTCGTGCCGCGAGCGTCGGCGGCGTCCCTGACGCAGGTGTCGAACTTCGGCGCCAACCCCGGCAACATGCAGATGTACGTCTACGTCCCCGGCAGCGTGCCCGCCCACCCGGCCATCCTGGTGGCGATGCACGGCTGTAACGGCTGGGCGCCCGGCTTCTATCAGGGCACCGAGTTCGCCTCGCTGGCCGACAGGTACGGCTTCATCGTCATCTATCCGCAGGCGTCGCACAGCACCAACGGCATGTCGAACTGCTTCGACGTGTGGTCGGACGCGGCCCTGCACCACGGCGGCGGCAGTGATCCGGTCTCGATCGTCGACATGGTGACCTACGCGGAGCAGCACTACGGCGGCGACCCGCAGCGCGTGTTCGCCACCGGCTTCTCCTCGGGGGCCATGGAGACCAACAACCTGCTCGCGACCTATCCGGACGTCTTCAAGGCCGGCGCGCCGTACTCCGGCATCCCGTACGGATGCATGGCGGGCGGCGGCATGTGCGGCGACAAGACGCCGCAGCAGTGGGGCGACATGGTCCGTAACGCCTACCCGGGCTACACCGGTCCCCGGCCGCGGGTGCAGGCGTGGCACGGCACGTCCGACTCCGTGCTGCCGTACTCGATGCTGCAGGAGGAGGTGGACGAGTGGACGAACGTCTTCGGGGTGAGCCAGACGCCCACGTCCATCGACACCCCGCAGTCCGGGTGGACCCGGCGGCGGTTCGCCGACTCCTCCGGCACCGTGGACGTCGAGGCCTACACCATCGCGGGCGCGGGCCATGACCTGCCGCATCCGGGGATGGCCGCCTACGCGATTCACTTCTTCGGCCTGGACGGCGGTGACGGCGGTGGCGGAGGTACCGGTGGCGGGACGGGCGGGTCGTCCGCCTGTCGCGTGACCGCGACGGTCGGCTCATGGCCCGGTGGTATGACCGAGAACATCACGATCGCCAATACGGGCAGCTCGGCGATCAACGGCTGGTCTCTGGCGTTCACGCTGCCGTCCGGGCAGACCATCACCTCCGGGTGGAACGCCACCTACAGCGGCAGCAGCGGCCAGGTCACGGCCAAGAACCTGAGCTACAACGCGGTCCTGGCGCCGGGCGCCTCGACCGGCATCGGGTTCCAGGCGAACCAGACCGGCAACGCGGCGGCGCCGACCGGGTTCACCCTCAACGGCACCGCCTGCGACGTGAGCACCTCGGGCTGAACGACACCGACGCAATGGACCTCGGGATCGGCGATGGAGGCCGAACGTGACCGTCAGAAGAACCTTGATCGACCCATGTAGGGCCCGGCTCGGCGGTATCGCCGCCCTCGCCGTGGCCGCCGTGATGATGTTGGCCGCGGTGACCGGCACGGCGCTGCCGGCGCGGGCGGCGACGTCCCTGCGCGGCCTGGCCGAGGCGAAAGGCCGTTACTTCGGTACCGCACTGACCGTGGCCGACCTCAGCGTCAGCGGCGAGACCGGCATCGCGGGGGCCCAATTCGACATGGTGACTCCCGGCAACGAGATGAAATGGGACACCACCGAGCCATCGAACGGGTCCTACAACTTCGGCCCCGGCGACCGGATCGTGTCCTTCGCCCAGTCCCACACCATGCGGGTACGGGGGCACAACCTGGTCTGGCACTCCCAGCTGCCGTCCTGGGTCAGCGCCCTGCCATTGAACCAGGTCCAGGGGGCGATGGAAGCTCACATCACCACCGAGGCCACGCACTACAAGGGCAAGGTGTACGCCTGGGACGTCGTCAACGAGCCGTTCAACGAGGACGGCAGCCTGCGCAAGGACGTCTTCTACAACGCCATGGGCAGCAACTACATCGCCGACGCGCTGCGCACCGCGCATGCCGCGGATCCCAACGCCGCGCTGTACCTGAACGACTACAACATCGAGGGACAGAACGCCAAGAGCAACGCGATGTACTCGCTGGCGCAGTCGCTGCTGTCCCAGGGCGTGCCGCTGAACGGCATCGGGTTCGAAAGCCACTTCATCGTCGGCCAGGTGCCCTCGTCCATGCTGTCCAACATGCAGCGGTTCGCCGACCTGGGGCTGGACGTGGCGGTCACCGAGCTCGACGATCGCATCCAGCTGCCGGCCGGCAGCACCACCCTGCAGCAGCAGGCCACCGACTTCGGCGCCGTGACGAACGACTGCCTGCAGGTCTCCCGCTGTGTGGGCGTCTCGCAGTGGGGCGTGGACGACGGGCACTCCTGGATTCCCGGCACCTTTCCCGGCTACGGCGCCGCCACAATTTACGACTCCGATTACCAGCCCAAGCCCGCCTACAACGCCGTCGTCACCGCGCTGGGCGGCTCCTCATCCGGCGGCGGTTCCACGGGCGAACTGCACGCGGTCGGCGCGGGCAAGTGCCTCGACGTGCCGAACGCCGCCACCGCTCAGGGCACCCAACTGCAGATCTACGACTGCTGGGGCGGGTCCAATCAGCTTTGGACGCGCACCTCCGGCGGGCAGCTGACCGTCTACGGCGGCGGCTCGACCATGTGTCTCGACGCCTACGGCAACCAGACCTCCCCGGGCACCGAGGTCGAGATCTGGCCCTGCAACGGCCAGGCCAACCAGCAGTGGCAGGTCAACTCCAACGGCACCGTCACCGGCGTGCAGTCCGGCCTGTGCCTGGACGTGACCGGAGCGTCGACGGCCAACGGCGCCCTGGTCCAACTGTGGACCTGCAGCGGCCGGTCGAACCAGCAATGGACCTTCGGATGAAGGGTTCCGCGCCACATCGTCTGCCAAGGAGTAGAACATTGCGGTCTTCATTCGTTCTCGGCTCGCCCCGTACGCCTCGGGGGCGGCGCATGCCGACGGCCGTCGCTCTTCACGTCCTGGTGATGCTGGCCACGGTGCTGGCGGCCGTGGTGACCTGGTCGGTGCCGGCGTCGGCGGTCGGTACCGGTCCCTGCGACATCTACGCGTCGGGCGGTACGCCGTGCGTCGCCGCGCACAGCACCGTGCGCGCGCTCTACGGCTCGTACAGCGGCAACCTGTACCAGGTCAGGCGGTCCTCGGACAACAAGACCAGGGACATCGGCGTGCTGGCCACGGGCGGTTTCGCCAACGCCGCGGCCCAGGACTCGTTCTGCACCGGCACGTCCTGTGTCGTCACCGTCGTCTACGACCAGTCGGGGCACGGCAACGACCTCTGGTACCAGGGACCTGGAGGAGTCGGCGGCTCCGACACTCCCGCGAACGCGACGAGCGAGTCGCTGACCGTCGGCGGTAGCAAGGCCTACTCGCTCTACATCAACGCCGGCAACAGCTATTGGCGGAACGGCTCGTCGTCGGGAGTCCCGACGGGTAGCACGCCCGAAGGCATGTACATGGTGACCAGCGGTACCCACGTCAACGGCGGCTGCTGCTTCGACTACGGCAACAGCGAGACGGACCGGAAGGCCGACGGTCCTGGCGCCATGGACGCGATCAACTTCAGCACCTCGTGCTGGTTCGGCGGGTGCTCCGGGTCCGGGCCCTGGGTCCAGGCGGATCTCGAGTGGGGCCTGTTCCCCGGCGGGAGCACCTCCTGGAACCCGAACCAGCGGGCCTTCACCAGCAGGTACGTCACGGCGATGCTGAAGAACAACGGCACATCGCGATTCGCGATCAAAGGCGCCAACGCCCAATCCGGCAGCCTGACCACCTTGTGGGACGGGGCGCTTCCCAGCGGATACAGCCCGATGAAGAAGCAGGGCGCCATCATCTTGGGAAGCGGCGGTGACTGCTGCAACGGCAACACCAACCTGAGCGTGGGGACCTTTTATGAAGGCGCCATCGTCTCCGGCTATCCGTCGGATGCCACCGACAACGCCGTGCAGGCCGACCTCGTGGCCGCCGGTTACGGGTCCGGCGGCGCAGGGGGTGGTGTTCCGAGCGGCTATCACCGGCTCGTCGTCGGCAGCGATGGTCTGTGCCTGGACGTGTACGGCAACAGCGGCGCCGCGGGCGCGGCGATCGATCAGTGGACCTGCAACGGCCAGTCGAACCAGCAGTTCCAGTTCCTGCCGGGCTCGAACGGCTATGGGGAGCTGCAGGCGCAGAACTCCGGTCAGGTCGTGGCGGTGGCCAACGGCTCGACGGCGCAGGGGATCCCGGACATCGTGCAGCAGGCCCGGAACGGGGCGGCGAACACGATGTGGCAGCCGATCCAGCAGTCCGACGGCTCGTATGAGTTCAAGAACCAGAACAGCGGTCTGTGCCTGGACGTCTACGGGGCCGGCGGCATCCTCGGCCAGCAGCTCGACCAGTGGCCCTGCAAGAACGCCTCTGGCACCAACCAGGACTTCGGCTTCGGCTGACGCCCCGGTCCGGTTCGGCCGGCCGCGTCTTCGGCTGCATCAGCCGAAGACGCGGCGCTGGATCTCGCGCCGGTAGTCCTCGAGGGTCTTGTCGAGGTGGACGGCGGCGGCCTGGGCCGCGGCATCCGGGTCGCCGTCGCGGATGGCCTGGTAGATCGCGGTGTGCTCCTCGATCGCCTCCTCCGCGTGGCCGCCGACCGTACCGTGCAGGCCGATCGTGCTGGACTGGTGCTGCAGGCGGCGGGCCTCGCGGACCGCCGCGACGAGGAACGGGTTGTGCGAGGCGGCGGCGATGCCCAGGTGGAAGGCGTCGTCACCCTGGTCGAACAGCGCCGCCCGCCCGGTCACATGCCCCTCCCGGCACGTCTCTGCGGCGGCCTCGATGGCGCGGAGCTCGGCGGGAGTGGCCCGGGTCGCGGCGAGCCGACTCGCCGTGGTCTCCTGGACCCGGCGGAACTCGAAGAGCATGTAGACGTGATCGAGGTCGGTCGGGAGGAAGAAACCCCCCCAACGCGATGAGCCCAGCATCCCCTCATCGTCGGCGACGTAGAGTCCGCGGCCCTTCTGGGCGCGAACCCGGCCGATCGCGGAGAGGATCTTGACGGCCTCCCGTACGACGGTCCGGCTGGTGCCCAGGCGCGCGGCGAGCTCGTTCTCGGTGGGCATCCGGTCGCCGGGCTGCAGGCGCAGGTCGGCGATGAGCTGGAGGACCTGCTCGGCCACCAGTTCGTAGCGTGGCCGGTACGCGCCGGTCCGCTGCGTGTCGCCGTCCTGCTCCGGGGTCGGCACCTCGGTCGCAGCCGGCTTGGCCGTGCCGTCCACCGGCGGGCCTCCTTCGTGGCGGTCCACCCGAGAGTGCGACTGACCCTCGGCTGTGGGAGAGCATACCTCTCAACCGATGCGACGGAAGATAAGTATGACTCATTCGCCCAGTCGGATATGGATGCACCAGGTAAATGGGCGATCAGTCTGCAATATGTCTCTCTCTGGTAACGCGGCCGTAGAAATAAGCCCGCTCATCCTCTTGACGCGACAGCGCTCCAGCGCTCTGATGAGGGGCCACGGCGGCCATCCGATCTCAGGTGGTCGCAGGGGTGGCCTCCGCATCGTCGCGGACCGCCTCTACCATCCGAACCTCGCACGATGAGTCAGACACATTCCTCCTCGGCCCGCCCCATCCAGGTCCGGCGGGCCCCACGACGTCAGTGGAGCAGCCGATGACGATCAAGGTTCGCGCCGACGGCGCGAGGAGATCAGGTAGAAGCCGCCGCCGCGCAGTGCTGCCGGTCCTCGGTGGCACTTTCGTGCTGGCGGTCGTCACGGCCTGCGGCGGCGGAGGGGGGACCGCCGGAGCGCAGGAAGGTTTCAGAAAGGCGCCACAGACCGGCGGGCCGCTGACGGTGTGGGTGGACTCGACTCGTCTGGCGGCCGCCCAGCTGTACCAGAAGCACCATCCCGCGGTGAAGATGAACATCGTCACCTATGACGGGGACGCCAACGGTTCGAACTACCTCCAGACCAAGGTGAGCCTGTTCAACCGGACCCGCAAGGGATGGCCGGACGTCGTCTTCAGCTCGCAGAACAACGAGGTCTCCTGGGCGGTGCGGGCGGGCTTCACCGCCCCGCTGAACAAGGGTCTGCTCCCGCAGTCCACCCTGGCCGGTTGGGCCCACGGCGCCAACGACCCGTGCACGGTGAACGGCACGCTCTACTGCCTGCGCAACGACCTGTCCCAGACCGTGCTCTGGTACGACGCCGGCCTCATGAGGAAGTGGGGCTACAAGGTCCCGGCGACCTGGGAGGACTACCAGGCCCTGGGCGAGAAGGTCGCCGCCGAGCACCCCGGATACCTGGTCGGCTCCGCGGGCGACGGCTTCACGCCGGAGATCTACATGTGGGCGGGCAAGTGCGGCGCCAACCAGATCACCGGTCCCAAAGCGGTCACGATCAACACGACGAGTGCGAACTGCACCCGGATGGCCACGTTGCTGGACACCCTGATCAAGAACCGCACGATGTCGACGAGCAGCGTCTTCAGCTCCGACTTCGACAAGAACCAGGCCGACAAGGTCCTCATGCTGCCCGGCCCGTCCTGGTTCGGCGGTTCCCTCTTCCAGGGCACCTTCAAGACCCCCGCCGGCCGGATAGGGATCGCCCCGATGCCCCAGTGGTCCGGCGACCCGGCCCCCTCCGTCGGCAACGTCGGCGGCGGCACCTGGCTGCTGTCGGCGCACAGCGCCCATCTGAAGGCCGGCACGGACTTCCTCACCTGGGTGACCACCTCGAACGACTACCAGGGCAAGGTCGCCCCCGGCTATCCGGCGTACACGGCCGCGGCCAAGGCCTGGCTGGCGAACCAGGCCTCCTCCCACTACTACGCGGGCGACATCGCCGGGCCGCTCCGGACGGCGGCCGGGCAGGTGTGGTCCGGCTGGGGGTACGGCCAGTTCAGCCAGGAGGCGATCTGGGCGGCCACCGTCACAACGGGCGTGACCGGGGGCAGGTCGATCGTCTCGTTGCTCCCCGCATGGCAGAACGCGATCGCGAACTACGCGCGGTCCGACGGATACAAGGTCGGCCGGTGAGCGGGCGGAGCGACGGCCGGGCACGACGGGTGTCGTGGCCCGGCCGGGCCGGACACGGTTTCGTTGCCCCGTACGTCGTGCTGCTGATCGCGTTCGGACTCGTGCCCACGGTCTACGCCATCTACTTCGCCTTCACCGACGCGAGCGAGCGCTTCGCCGGGCTGTCGAACTTCACCACCGCGGCGGCCGACTTCCGCTTCCTGCCGGCCATCGGCCACGTGGCGCTCTACCTGCTCGTCTGGCTGGTCTCGCTGGTGGTACTGGTCGTCGGGCTCGCGCTCCTGCTGCACGGCCTGACCGCCCGCGCGACCGACAGGACCCTGCGCTTCCTCTACTACATCCCCGGAGCGCTGGCCGGAGCGGCGAGCGCGATGGTCTGGCTGTTCATGCTCGACCCGACGGTGAGCCCAGTGAGCTTCCTGCTGCGCGCCCTCGGCCTCGACACCTTCGGCCAGGTCATCGCCCCCGGGCACCTGCCGATGCTGCTGGCCGTCATCGCGTTCTGGACGGGCGCGGGCGGCTGGATCGTGGTCATGTACGGCGCGCTGAACAACATCTCCCCGGACCTGCTGGAGGCGGCCCGGATCGACGGGGCCGGGCCCTGGCGGATCGCGCGGCACATCCAGCTCCCGCTCCTGCGCAAATGGATCGTCTACATGGTCATCCTGTCGTTCGCCGCGGGCACCCAGCTGTTCGTCGAGCCGCAGTTGCTGTCGCAGGCGAGCAACGGCGTGGCCGGCCGGGACTATTCGCTCAACCAGCTCTCGTACGACTTCGCCTTCCAGAACGACAACGTCGGCTCCGCAGCGGCCATCTCGGTCGAGCTACTGCTCGTCGGGCTCGTCGTCGCCGGCCTGTTCGTCGCCAGATCGGGGTTCTTCGATGCCGACTGACACCCGGCGGCCCGCCGGGGCCGCCCATGCCGGCACGGCCGTGGGATCGACTGCCCGCAGGGCCGGGCGGCCGAACCGCGCCCCACGCCGCAGGCCGCCGAACCCGCTTCGCGCCATGGTGCTCGCGGCGTTCCTGCTGTTCTTCGTGGTCCCGGTCCTGTGGCTCCTGCTGGCGGCCACCAAGACCGACGAACAGCTCGTCCACGGCGACCCGCTCTCGATCGGGTCCTGGTCCGCGCTGCGGCACAACTGGGACGCGCTGACGTCGTACCAGGGCGACGCGATCCTTCTGTGGCTGCGCAACTCCGCGCTCTACTCGTTCCTCGCACTCGCGATCACGCTCGGCGTGACGATCCCCGCCGGATACGCGCTCGCGATGACCGAGTTCCACGGCCGCCGCACGCTCCTGGTGGCGACCCTCGTCGTCATGCTCATGCCGAACGCGACGCTCGTGGTGCCGTTGTTCCTGGAGGTCAACGCCGTACATCTGGTCGGCTCGATGTGGTCGATCATCTTGCCGTACTCCTTCTATCCGTTCGGCGCATACCTCACCTACATCTACTTCAGCACCGCGATGCCCAAGGAACTGCTGGCCGCCGCGAAACTCGACGGCTGCTCGGAGTTCGGAGCCTTCCGCCGTATCGCCCTGCCCCTCGCCGCGCCGGTCGTCGCGCTGGTCGGGTTCTTCAGCTTCGTGACCAACTGGACCAACTACTTCCTTCCGTACGTCCTGCTGCCCGAGAGCGACCAGTTCCCGGTCCAGGTGGGCCTGGGCACGCTGCTGAACAACGTTCCCCAGTTCAATCCGACCGTCGGCTCGCTCGAGGTTCAGCGCCCCGAACTGGCGCTGGCCACGCTGCTGGCGATCACTCCCGTACTCGTCGTCTTCCTCTTCTCCCAGCGCTTCCTGGTCTCCGGAATGCTCGCCGGCGCGACCAAGAGCTGACCTCAGGCCGCGCCGCGGGCAAGACCCGCGTCTTCCGCCGTACGGCGGCACACACCCATGTGCCCCGCTGACCGCGGGCGCGACCGCGCCCTGAAATGGAGAACTCCCGGATGCACCCCGTCATCACGGCCTCGGTACCGCTGCTCGAACCACCGGGCTGGGCGATAGCGCAACGCCGGCTGTTCGAGCTGCTCGACTACGCCTGGCGCCGGTTCGAACGCGACTTCACCGGCCCGGACGGACGCCTGCTCTACCACGGCCGGCTCACCTCACGCGACGGCGTGGACGACTTCTACGAGGCCTTCTTCAACTGGCCCCAGCTCTACCTCCTCGGCGGGGCCGACGACCTGCTCGCCGCGTCCGAACGGCACTGGGAGGGAGTCACCCGGCAGCTGACCGAACTGGGCATGCTGCGGGACGAGTACGAGCGCGGTTACGACTGGTTCCATCAAGGCGAGAGCCTCCTGCTGTTCTACTTCCTGTGCATGGCCGCCCCCGAGCGCTGGACCGAGCGAGCGCTGCGGTTCGCGGACCTGTACGTCGATCCCGCGCACGGCAACTACGACCCCGAGCACCGCGTCATCCGCCGACCGCACAACGGCGCCGACCCATGGCGGGAAGGGCTCTTCGACGGTGACGCCTATCCCTGGCTGTCCGAAGAGGCACGGATGTACGGCTTCCCGCTGGAATGGGTGCTGCCGGCCGATGCGGAGCCGGAGCAATCGGACCGCGACCCGCGGCTCGGCGAGGAGATGCGCCGCAGGATGGGCACCGGAGACACCGCGGTCAACCTGGCCGCCTCGGGCCTCGTCCTCAACGCCCTGATCCTCTCCGGCGAGCCGCGCTACCGCGACTGGATCGCCGAGTACGTCGGCGCGTGGCGCGAGCGGGCCGCCGCCAACGACGGCGTCCTGCCCGACAGCGTCGCCCCGGACGGCACGGTCGGCGGCCTGCTGGAAGGCCGCTGGTACGGCGGCCACTACGGCTGGTCCTGGCCGCACGGCTGGTACAGCGTCGGGCACGCCGCGATCGTCGGCGCCCTCGCCGCGGCCGCCGCCACCGGCGACGATTCCCATCTCGACCTCGTACGTCCGGCGCTGGACGAGATCATCGCCCACGGCAAGGTGATGGCCTTCACCGAGGCCGACTCCAGCCTGGGGTCCAAGTGGACCGTCCAGCTCGAAGACGACGTCCACACGCCTACGCTGCACGTGCCGTTCCGGTACGGCGACCGCGGCTGGTTCGACTACAACCCCATGCTGATGGCGGTGCCCACCGCGCTTTGGCACCATTCCGCCTCTCGCGCCGACCGGGACCGCATCGAGCGCCTGCGCGCGGCCGCCGGTTACGACTGGTGCACGGTACGCGCGTTCCGCAGCAAGGAGGAGGCCGGGCACGAGGAACCGTGGTTCGTCTTCCTCGCCGGCGACGACCCCGGATACCCGGAGCGGATCCTCGCGGCCGCACAGGCCCAGGTGCGGCATCGGCTGGCCCGCATGGAGCGCTACCGCGGCATGGACGTGCCCGAAGCCGACATTCACGTGTGGCAGCAGTCGAACCCGGTGGTCACCGAGGCCCTGGTCCAGCTGACCTGGGGCGGCCCGCAGGTCGTCTACAACGGCGGCCTGCAGCAGGCGCGGGTGCGCTACTACGACGCCGACGCGCGGCGCCCGGGCCTGCCCCTCTCGGTGGCTGCGCTCGTGTCCCGCATCGACCCGGAGGCGACCGTCGTCGACCTGGTGAACCTCGACCCGCGGTCGACGCGCCGTGTCATCGTGCAGGCCGGAGCGTTCGCGGAGCACACCATCGGCACGGTGCGCCACACGGTCTGCGACGACCCGTCCTGGATCGGCGACATATACGACTACGGGCACGGCCGACCGGTGGTGACGTCGGAAGAGACACGCGTCGACGATTCCTGGCTGCTCGTGGTGCTGCCCCGGTCGACCCGGATCCGCCTGACGCTGGGACTCGACCTGCGCACGCGCCCGCCGTCCTATCGGACGCCGTTCGACGCGCAGTCGTCCGGGGAGTCGTCATGACGAGACGACCGCCCGCCGTACCGCCTCCTCCCTTCACAAGGAACACGAAAGGACCCGTAGTGACGCGCTCAGCCCTGTTCGTCCCGACGCGGCCCGCCCGCCCCGAGGACGAGAACTGCCCGCACGCGGCCTCGCCCCGCGAAGGGGAACCCGCATGAACGCTCGACGCGTCGCCTACGCCGGGGCACGGCGGCTGGCGATCGAGACCGCCGGACTCACGCCACCGCCGCCGGGGCACGTCCGTGTCGACGTCGCCTACACCGGAATCTGCGGTACGGACCTGCATATCTTCCACGGTGACATGGACGGCAGGGTGGACCCGCCGTGTGTCATCGGCCACGAGATGTCCGGCCGGATCGCACAGGTCGGCTCCGGTCTCCGCGACTGGCGGCCGGGCGACCACGTCACCGTCATGCCGCTGGTTCCCTGCCGGACCTGCCCGGCGTGCCGGGCGGGCCACGCGCACATCTGTCACCGTCTGGTCTTCCTCGGAATCGACGCGGCCGGATCCATGCAGAACAGCTGGACGGTCCCCGCGGCCGCACTGGTCCGGCTCCCTCAGGACCTGGCTCTGGACCAGGCCGCTCTCGTCGAACCCACCGCCGTGGCCGTGCACGACGTACGGCGCGCGGAGCTGCGGCCGGGGGAGAAGACGATCGTGGTCGGCGGCGGTCCGATCGGGCTGCTCATCGCGATCGTCGCCCGCCGGTCCGGTGCCGACGTGTTGCTGGTGGAACCCGACCCGTACCGCCGCTCCGTGGCCGAAGGGCTGGGGCTGACCGTCGCCGACCCGAGCGGAGCGGGCCTCACCGAGATCGTCGAACGGTGGACCGGCGGGGCGGGCGCCGCGGTGGCGTTCGAGGTCTCCGGTGCGGCGGCCGCCGTCGCCACCGCCGTCGACTCACTGGCCACCCGCGGCCGGATGGTCCAGGTCGCCATTCACCCCGTCGCGCGCGAGATCAGCCTGCACCGCTTCTTCTGGCGCGAGCTGACCCTGCTGGGCGCCCGCCTGTACGACCGGGCCGACTTCGAGACGGCCGTGGGCCTCATCGCGGAGGGCGAGATCCCCGCCCGGACGCTGATCTCGCGGATCGAACCCCTCGACCGTGCCGCACAGGCCTTCGCGGCGCTCGAATCGGGTGCGGGCGTCATGAAGGTCCTGGTCGACTGCAGGGCGAACGGAAAGGCGGACGCCCGATGACCCGACCCGGCCCGCAGGCCTTCGACCTGAGCGGGAAGCTCGCGGTGGTCACCGGCGCGCGCCGGGGGATCGGCCTCGCCATCGCCGAGGCGCTGGCCGCCGCCGGGGCCGACATCGTCGCGGTCAGCGCGCACCTGGAGCGCTCCGGAAGCGACGTAGCGGCCCGGGTCACCGCGCTCGGCCGTGAGTGCCTGGCGCTGAGCGCCGACTTCGCCGACCGTACGGCCGTCGCCGACCTGGCCACCCGGCTCGCGGAACTCGACCGGCCGGTGGACGTCCTGGTCAACAACGCGGGCACGATCGTCCGCGCTCCCGCCGCGCGGCACTCCGACGCCGACTGGGATCACGTCATCGCCGTGGACCTCAGCAGCCAGTTCACGCTCACCCGCGAGGTCGGCCGCCGGATGCTGGAACGCGGACAGGGCAAGATCGTGTTCACCGCGTCGCTGCTCAGCTTCCAGGGAGGGATCTACGTACCCGGATACGCTGCGGCGAAGTCGGGGATCGCGGGCCTGACCCGTGCGCTCGCGAACGAGTGGGCCGGGCACGGAGTGAACGTCAACGCGATCGTGCCCGGCTATGTCGAGACCGACAACACTCGCGCGCTGCGGGAGGACCCGGCCCGCCACGCGGCGATCCTCGATCGGATTCCGGCCGGGCGCTGGGGACGGCCCGAGGACTTCGGCGGCGTCGCCGTGTTCCTCGCCTCGGCCGCCTCCGACTATGTGCACGGCGCGCTGATCCCGGTCGACGGCGGCTGGCTGGGTCGGTGAGCGGGCCGACACCGTACACCCCTCGATGAGGGGGCCTTGAAACGGCGTTTCCTTTCAGTGGTGGACGGGGCCGCGCCGGCGAGGCGTCGGCATGATGGGCTTGGGCGGGCGCCGACGGGAGCTGCTCCGCGGAGGCGCCCCTCCCGGGCGGGAACCTGGTCGACTCGACACCATCGGTTCCTTCCCGGGAGGGGCACCGGGCTCACCTACACGCCGGCGGCCACTATCACGCGATCACCGTGGATCACGCAGGCTAGCGCTGCAGCGTCAGCAGACCCGGACGCCACGGCAGTTGGTCGTAGGGGCCGCTGGCGCTGGGGGACTTGCCCTGGTAGAGGAACTGCAGGTTGCAGGGATCGATGGTCATGGTCTGGTCAGGGTTGCTGCGCACCAGGTCACCATGGCTGATGTCGTTGGTCCAGGTGGCCCCGCTGTTGGCCTTGCCCGCGAACGGATTGCTTTCGCTGCCGGCCTGCGGAGTCCACGAACCGCTCAGGCTGGAGGCCGTGAACGAGCGGAAGTACCGCCCATTCGCCCCCATCGCCTCAACGATCATCAGGTACTGGTTCTGACCCTGGACCTTGTAGACCTGGACCGCCTCGAACAGGTTGGCCGTCGAGTCGCTCATCACCGTCGTGTACGACGAGCCGAAGCTACCCGGGAAGTTCCCGATCGGCATGCTCGCCCGGTAGATCTTGCCGTTGTCGCCGGCGAAGAACAGGTACATGTTCGAACCGTCACCGATCAGCGTCTGGTCGATCGGGCCGGTGCCGGAGCCGGAGATGCTACCGGTGAACAGCGCCTGAGGTGAGGACCAGCCGTTGGGGTTGGTGGGGTCGCTCGACGTCCGGTAGATGAAGGGCCACGCGCCCCACTGGTACGCCAGCACCCAGATGTTCTTGGGCGCGAAGTAGAACAGCGTAGGCGCCACCGTGGCCTGACTCATTCCGATCTGGCCGGCCGAAGCCATGTCAGACCAGTTCGTGAAGGGGCTGAAAGCCATCGAACCGTACGACGATCCCGACACGTTCGACGCGTAGACCAAGTGCTTGCCGTTGTAGACGACGTTGGTGAAGTCCTTGAGCGAGACCCACCCGTTCTGCGGCGTCGCCAACGCACCCGTCGACGTCCAGTGGTACGTCGACGGAAGAGAGCACGTGCCGCCGGTCGGGGGCGGTGTCGGAGTCGTGTCCGACAGGCCGGTCCACTTCTGATTCGAACCGCCGTTGCACGTCCAGAGATCCACCGCGGTGCCGTTGGCCGTACCGGCGCCCGTGACGTCCAGGCACAGCCCCGACTCCACGCCGACCACGGTGCCGTCGGAGTTCACCCGCCACTGCTGGTTACTGCCACCGCTGCAGGTCCAGATCTGCACCCGGGTACCGGCAGCGGTCGCGTGGTTCGGCACATCCAGGCACTTCCCGCCGTACACGGTCAGTTGGCCACTGGAGGTCGACGTCCACTGCTGGTTCGCGCCGCCCCAGCAGTCATAGATCTGCAGCGATGTACCGTCGGTCTGACTTTGGCCGGACACATCCAGACACCGGCCGGAACCGACGCCGCGCAGGGCGCCGGTGACGTCGGCCCGAGCCGGGTCGGCCACCAGGGTGAGCGCGAGGACGACCGCGCCCGCGGCCACCATGACCAGCGCCGCCGTCAGCGCGCGGCGTCCCTGCCCGATATGTGTTCTGCACATGGCTACCTCCTCCCAGGTCGGTTACGGGACCACTTCTGGTTGCCGGCGCTGTTGCGAGTCCGGATCTCGGCCGGGACCGTGACGGCGATGGAGCCGGCGGTCAGGACTTTCGGCCGGATGGTGCGGGGTGGATGTCTCATACCGATCCTTGCGTGAGACGGTGCGGGACGAATGAGGCGGGCAACGGGTTCACCGTCAATCGGAGGACACCGTTGGGATACGGGTGAGCAGTGGATGACCGAGACCCGCGTCAGCGGTGTTACCGGTAACACGGGCCGTCGCCCTGCGTCTGTGCCAACGGTTGTCAATTGGGTGGTGGCCGGCCGGCCGGGCCTTAGCGGGAGTGGACTTTGACAGTGTCGGAGACGTCGCCGAAGGAGGCCGCTGTGATGACGCCTTGGCGAAGGCCGCCGACGGCCGCGTCGCCGTTGCCGCCACCGGTACCCGCGCTGATCGAAGCGCCGGATGCGCCATCAGGCACGGTAGGCGAAATGTCATCGCTGTCGATCCGGGCGGTCGATCGAGCTCCTTTCTTCAGCGGGTCGGTCGAAGGTGGTGTGGGGCGGAGCAAATATGAGCCGGGGAGATATGTCAAGGGTCCCGATGTGCAGCCTGAGAGCGCGACAGGGCTGAGTGTGGCTCATCTGGCGTTATCCGCGAAGCTGCGCCTGCCCGGTGAAGCGCCGTGATGAAAGCTTTCATGGCGATCCGCGCTCAGGAGGAGAGCGTCGAAAGTTTTCGGTAGCGTACTTACCCACTGAAAGAGGTAGGTGGCGGGGGGGTGGGTCATGATGAGCATTCGAAATCTTTTCGAAAGCCTTGACACGTTTTCCGGAAGTTACTCACACTGAGTCCCCGAGGCGGTCGGGCCTGCCAGGCGTGGCAGGGCCCACAACTGGCGACGCCTTGGTGGTGTGCGTTCCCGGCGAAGGGACGCGGCGTCGAATCCGCGGGGGCGTCCCCGCGTTTCCGACCTTTCCCATGCTTCAGTTATGGAGGCTCAGGAGTGAGCACCGAAGAAACACCCTCGCCCGGAACCCGGCGACCCGTCCGCCGCTTCCGCCGGGCCCTGGTCGCCCTCGCCCTCGGCGTCGTCGGAACGACAACCGTTGCGCTCGCGGTGGCGGTTCCTTCGAATGCCGCGGCGAGTACGCTCGGCGCGGCTGCCGCGCAGAGCGGGCGGTACTTCGGCACCGCCATCGCCGCCGGCAGGCTCGGCGACTCGGCGTACACCACGATCGCGGGCCGCGAGTTCACCATGGTGACGCCCGAGAACGAGATGAAGATCGACGCCACCGAGCCCCAGCAGGGCCAATTCAACTTCAGCGCCGGCGACCAGGTCTACAACTGGGCGGTACAGCACGGAATGCGGGTCCGCGGTCATACCTTGGCCTGGCACTCCCAGCAGCCCGGCTGGATGCAGAGCCTCAGCGGCAGCGCGCTGCGCCAGGCGATGATCAACCACATCAACGGCGTGATGGCCCATTACAAAGGCAAACTCGCCTACTGGGACGTGGTGAACGAGGCCTTCGCCGATGACGGCTCCGGGGGCCGGCGCGATTCCAACCTGCAGCGCACCGGAAACGACTGGATCGAGGTCGCCTTCCGTACCGCGCGGGCGGCCGACCCGAGCGTCAAGCTCTGCTACAACGACTACAACATCGAGAACTGGAACGCCGCCAAAACCCAGGGCGTCTACAACATGGTCAAGGACTTCAAGTCCCGCGGCGTCCCGATCGACTGCGTCGGCTTCCAGTCCCACTTCAACAGCGGCGACCCCTACAACAGCAACTTCCGCACCACCCTGCAGAACTTCGCCGCCCTGGGCGTCGACGTGGCCATCACCGAGTTGGACATCCAGGGTGCCTCGGCCACGACCTATGCCAACGTGACCAACGACTGCCTGGCCGTCTCGCGCTGCGTCGGCATGACGGTCTGGGGCGTACGGGACAGCGACTCCTGGCGGTCCGGCGACACCCCGCTCCTCTTCGACGGCAACGGCAACAAGAAAGCCGCCTACACGTCTGTCCTGAACGCCCTCAACGCCGGATCATCCTCCACTCCGACTCCGACTCCGACTGTCACGCCGCCCGGTGGCGGCGGACAGATCAAGGGCGTCGCCTCCGGCCGCTGCCTGGATGTGCCCGACGCGAGCACGACCGACGGCGTTCAGGTGCAGTTGTGGGACTGCAATGGCAACGGCAACCAGCAGTGGACCTACACCTCCGCCAACGAGTTCAAGGTCTACGGCAACAAGTGCCTGGACGCCGCCGGCACCGGCAACGGCGTCAAGGTACAGATCTACTCCTGCTGGGGCGGCGACAACCAGAAATGGCGCGTCAACTCCGACGGAACCATTGTCGGCGTCCAATCCGGACTGTGCCTCGACGCCTCCGGCCAGGGCACCGGCAACGGCACCCAGCTCCAGCTGTACTCCTGCTGGGGCGGCGGCAACCAGAAATGGACCTGGGACGGCGGCGCCGGCTCCCAGTGACGTTCCAGCAGCCCAGACCAACTCGACCTGCTGATCTCCCTGCCTGACGAGAAGAGCCTCCGGCGCGGCAAACCCCCGCGCCGGAAGCGACCACCTGGCGGGATCTTCGCCGATCGAGCAGCGATCATCGCTCCGGTCGGAGCGGTGCCCGATCCCTCGTCGGATCCGGGCGTTCACCCTCTCGATCGCGTTCGTGGAGCACACGACCTTGCAGGTCTCCGGATCGAACTGCGGGAACGGGACGAACCCCGGGCTTTCTCCCGCACCCACACGATCGCCGCTCAATCAAGATCGGCTTGGGTCCAGGATTCAAGATCAACTGGTGTCAGCGTGGGTTCGTTCGCACGGTGGAGGAGAACCGGCAACGGACGCCGTCCGACGCACGTCTCGGCGCGGCGACACCGGTCAGCGCAGCTCCCTGGCCACGTTAGGAGCGTCGCGATCGAGTCGGCGGTCCACTGCCCGAATAAGCTGGTCAATCGCATGACAGGGCTCATCCAGCGAGGCCAGGGCCACCACATCGAGATCACGGATGGCCGGTCCGGACGCCCGAAGGCGAAAGGTTTGAAGGTAAGCACTGACAACACACAGCCCGCTGCGCAGCTGCCCGGGGCGATCCCCGCCGGTGCCCGGCACGCCCCCCCGGGCGACCCGAGTAGCTGGCCGCGGATCGAGGGGGAGCCATGGCAGTGAAGCTGAGTGAGCGGTCCTTCGCGTACGCGAAGAAACTGATCGACGAGGGGAGAGCCGTCGTCGACGAGATGGGCGAATGGAGCGAACACCAGCCGTCCACGCAGCAGGAGAACGAGTTCATCCAGACGTTCGGATTCGACGACTACGGCAGGTGGTACCTCGGCATCGACGACGACTACTCCAAGGACGAGAAATCCAGGTACAAGTTTCCCTACGGGGACTTCGAGAGGGCCCACCGGTGCGGTGTGATCGCCGCGGAGGTGCGGGCGGCGCAGCGGAAGTACGACGACATCGAGGTGGCTGCGGCTCATTTGCACGGCATGCTCGACAGGCTGAAGTAACGCCCCGAGGTCTATCGCTGCGCGTTCCGGGCGACCGCAGCGAACTCGTCCAGCGCCCGTGCGGTCTCGTCCGCGGGGAGCGTGGGCAGGTCGAACAGCACCCGGTCCACGCCCGCATCCGCCAGCCGGGCGACGATGCCACGATCGCCGGGCACGGCGTAGATGGTCACGGGGATCGGCCCGCGCCCGGCGTCGGACGCCCGCCGCCGCAGGTCGGCGATCTTGCGGGCGATCTCCTCGATGCCCAAGTCGTAGGTCGGCATCCAGCCGTCGCCGTACTCCAGCACGCGATCGAGCGTTCTCGGCCCGGAACCGCCGACGAGGATCGGGGGATTCGGGCGTTGTACGGGCTTGGGCCAGGAAAAGATCGGGTCGAAGTCCACGAAGTCGCCGTGGAACTCGGCCCGTTCCTTTGCCCATATCTCCTTCATCGCGAGGACCCGTTCGCGCAGCAGGCTCATGCGGCTCTTCGGATCGGTGCCGTGATCCCGGCCTTCGACGGAGAACAGCATGATCGGCTGGACGCTCGGAGCTCCTGCATCAAGATGGCGTTACACCATCCAACGATCGTCCTTCGCATGGCCGCTCGCATCGCCAGCCTTGGTAGACATGGCGTCCGCGTCTCGGCGGTGGCGCGCGGTCTTCCGGGCCGCGCCGAGGGTGGGGATCGACGCCGGACGAAACGACGAGTTGCTCGTCGCAGATGGATTGGAATCTCTTCCCGCGCCGGCTCGTACGAGCTACGTACGCAGATCCGGCATGTCACCCCGAAGGTACGACGGGTGCGCCGCGGCGTGGGCGCCCGTCGCCGCGATCACGAACGGCGTCTTGGCCTTGCTGCGCTCGGCGACCTCGACGACCTGGCCCGGGCGGAGTCGGTATGCGGGCTTGTCGACCTTGGCCCCGGACCGTCATTGTGCGGGCCACCGTGAGCGTCACCTGAGCGCGCCCCGGTGGGGGATCTTCCGGCCGGCCCGCGCCGGCCGGAAGGGGGACGTGTGAGCCGTCCCGCGTTGCGACGGACCTGGCCGATGCGGCGTACGGCCGCCGGTCACGCCTCCTCGAGGACCGCCGCCACGGCCGCGGCCACGGCCCGGGGGTCGGCGGGCACGGGCACCCCGTCGACCATGACGGTCGGCGTCGCACCGACGCCGCGCCGGCCGGCGGCGAAGGTCACGTAGGCCGCCCAGCCCAGGTAGGCACCGCCGAGCACGCAGCGGGCGAAGCCGGGATCGGTCAGCCCCACGGACCGGCCTCTCTCGATCAGCTCCTCGTCGGTCAGGCCGGGCCCGCCCTCGGGCGGCTGCACCGCGAACAGCGCCCGGGCGTACTCCCGGAACCGTCCGCCGTCGGCCGCACAGCCCGACGACGACGCGGCGCGCGATGAGTAGTGATTGGTCGACAGGCGGTCCAGGAACGACATCGGGTGGTAGTCGATGTTGATCAGCTGGTCGGCTACGAGCCGGTCCAGGGTCGGCCCGGCGACCTCTTCGAACCGCTTGCAGTACGGGCACTGGAAGTCGATGTAGGCGTCGACGGTGACGGGACCGGCGCCGACCACGACGCCGTCTCCGCCGACCGCCGCACCGGCCGGAACGCGGTCCGGTGCGGGGGCCATGGGCATCCATGTGGTCACGAGGCCTCCTAAGTCCGATTCGGGCGGGCCGACCGGTGTTCTGGCATCGCACCTGGTCAAAGGCCCATAATGGCCTGACCCTGCCCTGACGGCGTGACCTAAACACCGGCGGCGCCTTTGCCGGGCTGGGCAGGCGCCCATGAGGCGTGAAGCCTGGCTCAAGTCTTGCCAGGCAGTTTGGCCCCCGCCGGAAGACGAAGTCCCGTGGAAGAAGACGGGCATCGCGCTCGGAGTGGGGGAACGTATGAGCGAACGAGATCATCATCCGTTCCGTGGGCTGGCCTGGGGCCTGGGCTCAGCGAGCCTGGGACTGGGCGCGGCGCAGCTCACGGCGCCGAACGCCGTCCGCCACATGAGCCGCGTCGACGACTCGGCCGTGGCGCGTGTCCTGGTGCCGGAAAACGACTTCGCCGCCAACGCCGTGGCGCCGGTGTGCTTCGACACCGAACCCTCCGGCGGCTGCCGGCACCCCAACCACGGGATCGACGAGTGCCCCGGCGGCGGCCGCCCGGCCCGTCATGGGAACGATGGCCAGAGCCGGTCCATGAACAGGGGGTTGTGATGACGATGTTAGCCGACGTCGCCGTCGAGCGCTACAGGTTCGTCTGCGGGCGCTGCGGCCACACCTGGACCGCCGACTACGACGTGCAGTACGTGACCGACGACGTCGGCGCCACGTTCGCGTTCTATCGGCTCGACGGCGTGCCGGTGCTGCCGCCGACCGGAGGAGAGGTGACCTGTCCGAACTGCGGCGCCATGGGCGTCGCCGTGATCCCCGAGGGGCGGCGCGACAGCCCGCCCGCGCGCCTGGACAGCGACGAGCCGCGCGAGCGCGTCACCACCACCGCCGAGCAACGCCGGGCGTCCGTTCCACACCTGCCGGGGCTTGTCGGCGAGAGTGAGGGGCGGGCCGGCGGTCGGTCGTAGCGGGTCGTCGGGCCGGTCGCCGGGGCGATCGGCGCCCGGCAGGGTGCCGCATGCCCGGCGGGGTACCGGGTGTCCGGTCGAGGGTGTCCGCGCGGGCCCGGCCGTACCCGTGCCGGCCGGTGTCGGGCTCGCCGGTCAGCCGACCTCGCCGTGGACGTCTGGGTCGTCGAGGTCGAGCCAGCGGTCCACGGCCCGCAGGACCTCCGCGCTGATCCTGCCCTTGTAGTAGAGCCGCCGCAGCTTCTCGCGCTGTGCCCGTACCAGCTCGCCGGCCGCCAGCGCGATGACGTCGCGGCGATCCTCATCTACCCGGTGCGCGGCCCGGATCGGTCTGGCGGCCGGCCCGTCCGCGTCGTTCACGGGGGCGCGTCGATCGGGACGACGTCGATGAGCTTCTTGTTGACGAACTCCTGTATGCCGAGCGCGGACAGTTCCCGGCCGTAGCCGGAGTCCTTGGCCCCGCCGAACGGCAGCTCGGGCGAGGTCCAGGTCGGATGGTTGACGAACACCATCCCGCTGTCGATGTGCCGGGCGATCTCCCGGCCGTGTTCCTCGTCGCCGGTGAACACCGAAGCCCCGAGCCCATAGCGGGTGTCGTTGGCGATGGCGATCGCCTCGGCCTCGTCCCCGACCCGGAAGAACATCGCGACTGGGCCGAACAGCTCCTCACCGTAGATCGGGTTGTCCTTCGCCACCCCGGTGAGGATCGTCGGCTGCACGAACGCTCCGGTCGTGGGCACGGGATCGCCGACCTCGGTCGCCCGCGCGCCGTGCTCGACCGCCTCGGAGACCTGCGCCCGGAGTTTCTCGGCGGCGGTTCGCGACGACAGCGGCGGCAGCGTGGTCCGCTCGTCCATCGGGTCGCCCGGGGTCAGCGTGCCGAGCGCCGCCGTGAACTCCTCGAGGAACTTGTCGGCGATCTGCTCGTGGACGAGCAGTCGCTTGCTTGCCACGCAGCTCTGGCCGCAGTTGTGCATCCGTCCCCACACGGCCCAGTGCACCGTCGCGCCCAGGTCGGCGTCGGGCAGGACGATCAGCGGGTCGCTGCCGCCCAGTTCCAGGGTGGTCTTCTTCACCACCTTGCCGGCGCGCGTCGCGACGGCGGCGCCCGCCTCCGTGCTGCCGGTCAGCGCCACGCCCCTGACGCGTGGGTCGTCGATCACCGTCGCGGCCTGCTCCTTGGTGATGAACAGGTTGGTGTAGACCCCCTCGGGCGCGCCCGCCTCGCGGTACAGCCGCTCGAAGGCCAGCGCGGACTGGGGCACGCTCGACGAGTGCTTGACCATGACGACGTTGCCCGCCATTACGTTCGGGGCCGCGAAGCGGACCAGCTGGTAGTACGGGAAGTTCCACGGCTGCACCCCGAACAGCACACCCATCGGGCTGTTGACGACGACGGCGTCCCCCGTACGCGCGTCGAGGTGGACCGGTCTCAGGAAGTCCTCCGCGTTGTCGGCGTAGTAGTCGAAGATGTCGGCCGTCAGGAGGACCTCTTCGATGCTCTCGCCGATCACTTTGCCCATCTCCAGGGTCAGGAGGCGGGCGAACTCCTCCCGCCGTTCGCGCAGGATGCGTGCGGCGCGCCGGGTGACGGCCGCGCGCTCGTCGAAGCCGCGTTCGCGCCAGGTCTCGTACCTCGACCGGGCACGCGCCAGAGCGCTCTCCAGTTCCACTGCGTCGAGTTCGTCGAAGGTGGCGAGCACCTCATCGCTGTAAGGATTCACCGATTGGTAGGGCATCTCTCTCAACCCTTTCGCCGACGGCTCACCGTGCTGCGGACGGACTGGGCCACGACGTGTGCGAGCCCGATCAGGGCGTAGGGATATGGCGCGCCTTTCTGGCGGCGACCCTGAATCAGCCTGCCCGGCGCGGTCGCATGTCAAACCGCCGGGCCGTCGCGCCGGGAGGTGCGCGGCGCGCGGCTCCGAGAGCGAAAGCTCCGGGACCCGGGTCAAGAGACGGCCACGATTCTCCAGACCGCGCTCAACTCTGATACCCGTCCCTTTCACCCGAGACCGCCGGAAAGGTCCGGTAGAAGAAGACACACGTACGAAAGATCGGGGAAGTCATGACATTGCCGACGAGGCGCACCAGGGGAGGCCGGCTGCACGGAGTGGAACCGACCGCCGTGGTACTGCGACGGGATCCGTTCGCCGATGTACAGGAACTGCTCAGCCGCATGACCGGTCTGATCCAGCCGGCCGTCGAGACGGAGGCCGACCGGCCCTGGGTCCCGGTCGCGGAGATCGACGAGAACGACCAGAGCTACATCGTCCGTCTTGAGCTGCCCGGGATCTCGCCTGAGGAAGTCGACGTCTCCATCCGGGACCGCGAGCTCTGTGTGAGCGGCGAGGTTCGTGAGGAGCGCGAGGAGCGCTCGCACGCGCTGCGCGTGCGGTTCGGACGCTTCCATTACCACACCTCGTTGCCCTCCGACGTCGACGCGGACAACGTGAGGGCGTCCATGAACGATGGGGTTCTGGCGCTGGTCATCCCTAAGGCACAGCGGGCGCAGAGCCATCACATCAAGATCACGCAGACCGAGTCAACGGACGAGCAGTCGCAGGTTAAGGGCGCTCAGCGTGGGACGTAACGGGGCGCCATGACGCCGGTGACGCGGCGCGCCGGCGGCGGGCCGGTCTCGACGTCGCGGCTGATCAAGTGGCGGAGCAGCCTCATGGAATTTCGCGAGTTCATCCACACGGTACAGAGCGGCGCCGGTCTTGACGCTGACGCGGCTGAACGTGCGGCACGGGCGACGCTCACGACGTTGGCCGAGCGGCTTTCCCCAGGGGAGGCGCGGGATCTTCTGGAAGAACTTCCGGCCGAGATGAAACCGTGGGTCTACACCGAGTCCGCCGCCGAACGCTTCGACATGGATGAGTTCCTGCGCCGCGTGGCCGAACGCGCCCGCGTGGATGTCGAGACCGCCGAGCGGCATGCACGCGCCGTCTTCTTCGCACTCGGGCGGGCCGTACGCGCCGATGAGATCGACGACATCGCGGCGGAGTTGCCCCAGGACTTCGAACCCCTCATCGCCGAGGCCCAGCATCGGTTCTTCACGGTGATGCCGGGCGAAGAGTTCCTGTCCCGGGTGGCGGAGCGAACCGGCCTCGACATCGATGGAGCGCGACGCGCCACCGAGGCCGTATTGGCAGCGCTCGCCCAGCGCATCGCGGGCGGCGAGGTCGGCGACCTCATCCCGCGGCTCCCACTGTCGCTGCACGATCCACTCCGGCGCGGCAGGGCGGCGACGGGCGGCACGGCGCGGCGGATGAGCCTGGACAGGTTCCTCCAGATCATCGCCGACCGGGAGGGAACCGACCGGTTCACGGCGAGCGAGCACGCCCGGGCGGTCTTCGCCACCTTGCGCGAGGCAGTCGGCGACGAGGAGTACTTCGACGTGACCGTCCAGTTGCCGCCGGACTACTCTGTGCTGCTGCCCGTGCCGTGATGTCCGGGTACGCCCGGCGCGACTTCCTGGTCAGCGGCCGGCGAGCAGGTCGGTCTCCGCGGCGTCGAGCAGCCGCTGGAGGTGGAGGCCGTGCCGCACGTCCAATGGGTGCGGCCTGCGGTGCTCGACCGCGTCCGCGAACTCCTCGACCATCGTCCCGAGTGCCTCGGGCCCGGTCGCGTCGCTGCAGTCGATCATGGCGGAGCCGCCCGGCCCGAAGACCTCGATCTCCGCGCGGGCGGGTAGGTCGGCCGGCGCGGTGGCCAGCAGCGAGGCCTCGCTGTACCGGCCGCCCTCATGTTCCAGCAGCAGGCCGATCCAGCCGCGCGGATCGCCGTGCGCGCGGACTAGCGCCGTGTGGCCGAGGGCGGCGTCGAGGAGGTCCACGACGTCAACGCCTACGTCCATGAGCACACCCCGCCCGGCCCGCCACACCGGCGCGTCCGAGGCCAGCGCCGCGGAGATCAGGCGGGCGGTGCCGCCGACCGGCTGCGCCCGCCTGACCTGCGTGTCGAGGTAGGTTCGAACGGCGGGCGCATAGCGCCACGTCAACGCCACCTGGGAGACCACGTCGTCGGCGACGGCCTCGGCCAGTTCCTCCGCCCCGGCCAGGTCGTCGGCGATCGGCCTGCTCAGCAGTAGGGCCAGGTGCCGTCCCGCCGCCCTGGCGGCGAGGGACGGCTGCGCGGCGGGCGGCACGGCGAACGCGACGGCGTCGCAGTGGTCGAGCATCTCGGCGAAGCCGCCGAAGGCGGGGACCGAACATCGCGCGGCGAGGCCCTGTGCGGCCTCCGGCGACCTCGACCACACGCCCGCGAACCGGATCGCCGGGGCGGACGCCAGCGAGGGCGCGTACAACTCGGCCGCCGAGCGGCCCGCGCCGACCAGTCCCACCGATATCCTCATACACTCACCGTAATCACCCGACCCGTCGCGCAGGAGGCGGGAAGGCTTGTGTCCTTCACCCAGGCGGGAACTCGAGGCTTCAGGGTTCGCGGCCGGCCGCGCCGTACTGGGGGACGTGAGGTGCCGGTCCGTCGATATCGGCGAACTCCGGCCGTCAGGTGCCAACAGGAGACCAGACCCGGGTCGAGCAGCTCCAGGCCGCGCCTGGGTCCTTCTGATCGCGTCCTACCTCTTCTGGCGCGCCGCCCAAGCCGAACCATGAACTCCACGCTTAGCCGTACTTGGCTCTGTGCTGCAGAGACGTACGCCGAGACGAGGTGTTGCCGGTTCGGGTCCGCCGCGGGGAGCGCTTCGATGAAGCCGGTGATGTGCGCGGGCCCCCGCTTGATCATTAGGGCTGATGTGACCGCCCCTAGCCAGCCGAACATTTCGGCTGGCTAGGGGCCTAATGGTCGCTTCATTCCCTGGGCCCCGTCCCCCGGCTACGCGGGCCATGTGCCTTAGCCGCCCGCAGCTCCGGGACCGTGGTGGGTAGGCGTGAACGTCGTGGGGTAAGGGGCGGAGACCGCTGCCACGTCGCCGGGGGAGCACCGTGTCATCGCTGTTGTGGCTGCGCCGGGCGTTCGCCACGTTCGAGGGCGGCGCGGCGCCGGTCTATGGGCTGGTGACCGCGGCCGGCGTGTGTGTCCCGCTGGTGGCGGGCCTGATCACCGGGCGTGTCGCCGAGAGCCAGCTCGTCGCCCTGGGGGCCTTCTACGTCGGGGTCATCGGACCGCAGGGGCCCCAGGGCGCCCGTGCCCGCTCGATAATCATCAGGGTCGCCGTCGTGACGCTGTTCTCCTGGCTCGGCGGCCTGGTCAGCAGCCATGACTGGCTGATGGTGGTGGTCACATCCGCGGTCGCAGCGTTCGGCGCGGCGATTCCCGAGCTGGGACCGATGGCGGCGCTGTGCACGCTGGTCGCGGCGCTGCGACCGGCGACCAGCCCGGTGCTGTACAACGGACTGCTGGAGACGCTGGGCGGTGCGTGGATCTGTGTGCTGCTGCTGGCGCCGTGGGTCGTACGGAGGCTCCGGCCGCTGCGCGCTGGTATCGCCGCTGCCGCATGTTCGGTCGCCGACACGCTCGACGATCTGGCGGGCCCTGACCTGGACCCGGACGAGTGGTCTCGTCGGCGCGCCACGGCTTATTCGGACCTTCATTCCGCCCGGATCGTCTACGGCCTTTACCGCTCGGGCGGCTTTGAGGAACAGCGGCGACCGGCTCGTATGATTGCGGCGATCGATCAGGTGATGGGCGAGGCAGCCGCCCTGGGCGCGCTGCGCCTGGAAAGTCGGCCGTATCCAATGGAGTGGCAGGCCGAATTCGGGGGCGCCCTCACCGCCGTCGCCGTCCGGTTGCGCACGCTCGGCATGGCGATCGAGACGGATGCGGACGTGCCGCCCGACACTGTGGCGGCGGGTTCGGTCCCGATGAGCCGGTTGGGCGAACACGACAGCCGGGGTATCGCCGGGCGGGCCGGCCTGCCTACCGTCGCGCTGCGCCTCCACGCCGACCGGATCATCGGCCGGATGAATGCGTCGGCCGACACGGTGTGTCGGGTCCTAGCGCAAGAGCGGCGCATCGCCGGGCGACGACTGCCGGGGATCCGTGCCTGGTGGGCCCGGTGCGTCGAGGCGGTCAGGACCCGATCACCCCGGTTCCGGCACGCCGCACGCATGGGTGCGGCGCTGGCGCTGACCATGTTCCTGGCCGTCGGACTGCACCTGTCTCACCCGCACTGGCTGATCGTGACCGTACTGTTCAGCCTGCGCGACTCGTACACCGACACGGTGCGGATGGTCCTGCAGCAGGCCGTCGGCACCACGGTCGGCGCCATGGCCGCCGCCGTTGCCCTGGCACTCGCGCCCGGGCGGATCACCCTCCTCGCCCTGATTTTCATCAGCGGCGCGCTCGGGTTCACGCTCAAACCGGTGAACACGGGCTATTGGATCACGCTCGGCACGCCGATGACCATGCTCCTCATCGACTTCACCGCGCCGCTGAATTGGCGGGCCGGGATCCTGCGCGTCGTACTCAGTCTCGCGGGCGCCCTGCTCGCGATGCTCTTCGCGCAACTGCTGTTTCCGGCCGGGATCCAGCGGCGGATAGCCGAGCGGCTGGCCCGGTTGCTGCAGATCCATGCCGTTCTCGCGCGTGCGGTCGCCGAACCGTCCAGGGGGCGCGAGTCCCGGATCCGCGGCGCGGGCCGGAAGGCGGCGTCGGCCGCCGCCGCGCTCGAAGCGACCGGCACCAGGCTCAGGCGGAAGGCTGCGTCACCCGACGAACAGATCTCGCGCATCGGTGAGACGGGCAGAGCCGCGCGGCGGCTACGAGAACGCCTGACATCGCCGGCGTCCTTCGCCGCCGTCCCGGTCGGTGCCATCGCTACCGCCGCGCGTGAAGTCGCCGACCATCTTGACCAGGGCGCCGACGAGGTTCTCGCCTTTCCCTACCCGGGTTCGGCAATGCCGCAGGCCGAAGTCGGCATCCGCGATCAACGCTCACCGGAGCCGCCCGGCCGGCGCCGGGCCGGACTCGTCGGCCACCTCGCCCCCGGTGCAACTTCGGTGGAGCCTGCGGGTGCTGCAGGCACTCGCGACATGGTGTACGGGCTGATCGCTGACGCCGAGCGACTCAGGGAACTCAGCCGTGCGACGGTGACCGGCCGGCCCGGCGGAGGATGACCGCGCGACGCATGGGCGGCTTCGGTCGCGTCGATGGCAGCTCGCGAGGAACAGGGAGGCGGAGAACCGGGTACCGCCCGGTGGCGGCCGGCGCTGGGCTCGGTGCTCGCCGGACGGCGCGCGGACCGGGCCCTGCCGGTCGATCCGGTGCTCGGCTACTTCCGCGACGAGCCGGTTCCAGCGAGATTTGGCGCTTTGATCCAATTTGTCCTGGCCGGCGACAACCTCGGAACGCCGTTTCGCTCGCGGGGAACCTCCGCGGCGTTCGCCAGGGGGAAAATCTGTTCGCGATCCCGACGTACGCCTTCCTCCTGGCCATGCTCCTGCTCATCGCGGTAGGCATGGCGCACGCAGCCGCCCACGGGTTCGCCGCCGAGGCGCGAACCGATCAGCGGAGCCACGCCGGAGAGTAAAGCTTTCTCGTCTACATTGACACCGGTACGAGAGGTGGGAAACTCGAAATAGGGGCACCGGCCTGCGGATATCCCTATTTCCGGCAGGCGTTGGGTGATTGTCGGGAGTCGCCGACAGTCGGCGACATTACTTGGCGGCCGATATTCCATTGATCGACTAGATCGAGGTATTCGCCATGAGAGCCGTTGTCTACGAGGGACCGCGTACGGTCGGGGTCGAGGAGGTGCCGGACGCGAGGATCGAACGGCCCACAGACGCGCTGGTGAGGATCACCACGACCAACATCTGCGGTTCGGACCTGCACATGTACGAGGGGCGTACGGACCTGGAGACCGGTCGCGTGCTCGGCCACGAGAACCTCGGTGAGGTGGTGGAGGTCGGCGAGGCCGTCGACCGGGTCAAGGTCGGCGATCTGGTGTGCATGCCCTTCAACGTCAGCTGTGGTTTCTGCGAGAACTGTGAGAAGGGGCTCACCGCCTTCTGCCTCATCGCGAACCCGGATCCGAACATAGCGGGCGCCGCGTACGGCTTCGCGGACATGGGGCCCTACAACGGCGGCCAGGCCGAACTGCTCCGCGTTCCCTACGCCGACTTCAACTGCCTCATCCTGCCGCCGGAGGCGGAGGAGCGGCAGACGGACTACGTCATGCTGGCCGACATCTTCCCGACGGGCTGGCACGCCACCGAGCTCGCCCGCGTACGGGCCGGCGAGACGGTCGCCATCTACGGCGCCGGGCCGGTCGGCCTGATGGCGGCCCTTTCATCGACGCTCAAGAGCGCGAGCAAGGTCTTCGTCGTCGACCGGCATCCGGACCGGCTCAAGCTCGCCGAGGAGATCGGCGCCATTCCGATCGACGACTCGAAGGTGGCGCCCGTCGAGGCGATCATGGACCAGACCGAAGGCATGGGCGCCGACCGTGGCTGCGAGTGCGTCGGCTACCAGGCCCATGACCCGGAGGGACACGAGCACCCGAACATGACGCTGAACAACCTGGTCAGGTCCGTACGCTTCGCCGGCTCCATCGGCGTCGTCGGCGTGTACGTGCCGCAGGACCCGAAGAGTCCCGACCCGCTCTACAAGGAGGGCGAGGTCGCCTTCGACTATGGCCTGTTCTGGTTCAAGGGCCAGAGCATCGGAAACGGCCAGTGCAACGTCAAGGCCTACAACCGCGAACTCATGCGCCTCATTCGTACGGGCCGGGCCCGGCCGTCGTGGGTCGTCTCGCACGAGCTCCCGCTGGGGGAGGCGCCGGAGGGCTATGAGCACTTCGACCACCGGGACCCCGGCTGGACGAAGGTCGTTCTGCATCCGAACGGGCAGCCGCGCTGAGTCGCCCGCCATGTCATCGACCGCCGGGCTAGGGCCTGTCCTCAAAGCCACATGAGCAGGGTGGCCAGGTCGATCATGCCCTGGTAGGACAGTACGGTCTTGTCGTAGCGGGTGGCGATGGCGCGGTATTGCTTGAGGCGGTTGAAGCAGCGTTCGACGACGTCGCGGCGCCGGTAGATGTGAGGGCCGAAGGCGGGTGGGCGGCCGCCGGCCGAGCCGCGGCGCAGGCGGCCGTCCCGTTGGTCACGTCGTTCGGGGATGGTGGCGGCGATGCCGCGCCGGCGCAGCCAGGCGCGGATCGCGCGGGAGCTGTAGCCCTTGTCGGCGATCATCCGCTCGGGGCGTCGCCAGGGCCGGCCGGGGCGGACCTGTGGATGGCGGGGGGTGCAGATCCCGGCCATCACCTGCTCGAACATGGTGCAGTCGTTGACGTTCCCGCCACTCAGCACGACCACAGCGGCCGCCCGTGCCCGTCACAGGCCAGATGGATCTTGGTGGTGGGCCCGCCCCCGGACCGGCCGATAGCATGATCAACTGGCTCGGTGTGCCCGGCGCGGTGTTTCGCCCCCTGTGTGGCCGGCGGGCCGGCGCCGGGCTCCGGCGGCGTGCTGATGAGCACGCACAATGCTGGAGTCCACCGACACTTCCCGGTCCAGCTCATTGATGTGCCCCGGCTTTTGTAGAGTCGTGTTGGTTGGCTTTCATGCCGGGTGGGTGTTCGGGGAGAGCATCTCGTATTCGATCGGGGTGAGCATCCCCAGGGCGCTGTGGCGACGCTGGCGGTTGTGGAAGATCTCCAAGTACTCGAAGATCGCGTTCGCCAGTTCGATGCGGGTCTTCCATCGACGCCGGTTCAGTAGCTCGGTCTGCATCCGGCCCCAGAACGACTCGATCACGGCGTTGTCGAAGCAGTCACCGATCGAGCCCATCGATGCCACCAGCCCGGACTCTTGGGCGCGGCGGGTAAAGGCCCAGGAAGTGAACTGCACCCCCGTGATCGGAATGGATGACTGCTCCTGCGGCGGGGCGGCGGTTGTGGATCGCCATGCCCAGGGCGTTGGTCACCAAGGTCGAGGTCTGGGACGAGTCGATCGACCAGCCGACCACGCGGCGGGAGTAGGTGTCCAGCACCACGCAGCAGTACACCTTGCCCTCACGGGTGGGGTGTTCGGTGATATCGGTGACCCACAGCTGGTCCGGGCGCTCGCGGGCGAACTTGCGGTCGACCAGGTCGGCTGCCGTCGGCGTCTGGTGGACCGGACGGCGGCGCTTGTGCCCGGGCAGACCTTTGATGCCGGCCCGGTGCATCAGCAGCTCGATCTGGCCGTGGCCGACGGCGATGCCGCGGCCGAGGGTCAGCTCGGCGTGGACACGCCGACCGCCGTAGACGCCGCTTGAGGCCGCGTGCGCCTGCCGGATCTGCTCGAGCAACCAGGCGTGCCGCAGCGCACGTGCCGAAGGTGCGCGGGTCCGCCAGGCAAAGAACCCGGATTCAGACACGTTCAGCACCCGGCAGCAGGTCTGAATCGGCAGGCCTTCGGCGGCCATCACCTCGATGGCTTCGAACCGCCTTTTGGGGGCACCGCCTCTCTCACCAGCTCGATCGCCCGGCGGGTGACGGCCAGCTCGGTCTCCAGTTCGGCGATCCGGCGACGGGCCGCGACCAGCTCGGCGTGATCTGAGGAGGTCACACCGGCTTCAAGACCGGCATCGATCCGGTCCTGGCGGCGCCAGTTGTAAATGGTCTGGTCACTGATCTGCAGGTCTACGGCCACCTGCTGCACGGTCCGACCGGCCTTCAACAGGTCCAGGACCTTACGACGGAACTCGGAGGGATAGCTCCTGGGCATGCACGGCCTCTCTGGGGGACGAGGCATGAAAGTCAACCAACACGACTCCACCAAACCCGGGGAACATCAGAGCCTCCACCGAACCCCGGGGCGATTCAATCGAGGTCGTGCAGGAAGGCTGTACGGTCGATACCTTTCCAGCCCAGTGCACTCCCGTTCTCGTCCTTTTTAAGCAGTCGCTGATATCGGCTGAACATCAGGTCCGCGACGTTGCCCGTCTTCTTGTTGTTCGGCTGCACTTCGCAGATGGCATCCCTTGAGAGGGAAGGCTGTAGTCGTCCCCGAACTCCCGGGCGTAGGTCCGGTCGCCCGCGTAACCTCCGCAATGAAGGCCGGCGGAGCCCGTGACCTCAGCCGACACAAAGTTCCCCTCCAAAGTTCTTTGCCGCACGGGACCCGCCCTGACCTGCCAGGACGGGTATGTCTGAAGAACACTGATCCTGGTTGAACCGATGGGGAGCTGGAGCGGCAGATGGCCGAGCGCACACCGCCACCGCCGGCGGACCTTTCCGCCGTGAAGGAACGTCTCGGCCGGCTCGGCGTCTGGTTCATGACCACCATCTCCGAGGTGCGCGCCGAGGAGGAACTGCGCGGGGCGGCGGCGATCGAGGAGCTGGGATATTCCACCTACTGGTTCGGCGAGGGGCCGAACACCAGAGAGTCCTTCACCCACGCGGCGGTCCTGCTCTGCGGCACCGAGCGGCTGAACGTCGCCACCGGGATCGCCAACATCTTCGGCCGGGACGCGGTCGCGGCCGCCAATGGCGCCAACACCCTGGCCGACGCGTGGCCGGGACGCTTCACGATGGGCCTCGGGGTGAGCCACGCCCCGCTGGTCAAGCCGCGGGGCCACGACTACGGCAAGCCGGTGGCGACCATGCGTACCTACCTCGACGCCATGGACGCCACCGAGTTCGGGCCGCCCCTGCCCGAGCGGCCCCCGAGACTGCTGGCCGCGCTCCGTCGCGCCATGCTCGAACTCGCCGCGACGCGCGCCCAGGGCGCGCACACCTACTTCGTTCCTCCCGAGCACACCGCGCGGGCCCGCGAGGTCCTCGGCTCCGAGCCGATCCTCGCGCCGGAGCAGGCGATCGTGCTCGAGACCGACCCCGAACGGGCGCGCGCCGCCGCGCGCGAGTACGCGGCCTTCTACCTCGCGCTGCCCAACTACCTCAACAACCTGCGCGAGCTGGGTTTCTCCGACTCCGACTTCGCGAACGGCGGCAGCGACGCGCTCATCGACGCCGTGGTGTGCTGGGGGGATCCGGACGCCATCGCCGAACGCGTCCGCGCCCATCACGAGGCCGGCGCCGATCACGTCTGCATCCAGCCGATCGCCGAGACCTTCGCCCAGCAGGTCGATCACCTGCGCTCCCTTGCTCCCGTCCTGACCGCGTGACCGCTCGTCTACGTGGGGTGATCTTCGGGCGTGCCGACGACGTCAGGTGCCAGGGCGGCGCGGTGTGCGGCGAGCTTGTGCGGGACCTGACCCAGCCGCACGGTGGTGACCAGAAGGATGCCGCCCACCATGTTGCCGGCCGCCGCTACGGCGGTGCCGAACCAGCCCGCGTAGCTGTACGGCGCGTGACCCGTGTGCAGGCCCGAGAAGAGCAATAGCGAGTTGCGCAGCCCCCTTCACCGGCGTCGACTTCGGTGACCTCGCCGCCACCGGCATCCGCGCCAATTGGCCATCTGGCTACGAGCCTGCCAGCCCTCCCGTGATCCGAACTTCGAACAGGCCTTAGTACTGCACCTCGAACTGGAGCTCCGTCACATGGCCGTAACGGCGCTGTCGGAGCGTCGGGCTGTGGCTGTGATCGCCGAAGCCTGCGGTGGTGTGGGCCCCGGGGGCGACCTGGCGGGAACGGGGATGTTCGGTTGCGCCCGGAGTCCTGGATGTGTCGGGTGGTCGCCTGCCGACCTCGGACGGCGTGTGTGTCATCCCCTGCCGGTTCGCTCGCGGGGCGGCGGGTGGGGCATCGCGAACGCCCGCCCGCTCCATCCGCTGCCTCCACCGATCGCCGACCCTGAGCGAATCGCCCGCTTGGACGTGCGCAGACACCAGCGTCTGGGCGGAATCATCAACGAGTACGAGCATGCCGCTTGACCTGCGTGGATGAGGTTTTCGGCATGCACAAGGCCCAGTACGTGCCGGCTCCGGTCGCGGAGGCCGGCGAAGCGTCGCTCGCCGAGACCCGCGAATGGGCCCTGCACCGGCTCGGCGAGCCGCTCACCCTGCGCGTGCTCGCCCGGCACGCGGGCATCTCGCAGCGTACGTTCATGCGCCGGTTCACCGAAGAGACGGGCACGACCCCATTGCAGTGGTTGCTGGGCGCCCGTCTCGGCAGAGCGCGGGAACTGCTGGAGACCACGGACCACTCGGTGGACCGGGTGGCGCAGGACTGCGGGCTGGGCACGGCCGCCAACCTACGGCTGCACTTCCGGCGCGCACTGGGCACCACCCCACCGCCTACCGGCACACCTTCACCCACTGACGTCGCCCGTTCGGCGGAGCGGCAGGGGCCTCCTGCGATCGCCTGTGAGAGACGTGGTCGGCCAAGACGGCGGCCTCGGGCACCGGCACTCGAAGAGCAGGGCAAGGCGATGCACCACCCCGCATGTCCTGCGGCGTCAGCCGCCCGCGTGAGACGCTCGACCGGGATGTCCGGCCGAGCGTCTCGCTACAGCGAGCCGGTCAACAGGGTTACAAGGATCCTGATGTCAGCCCGCGGGCAGGAGCAGGAGCCGTCGGATCCAGGCGGCTCGGGTCGCGGACGCGGTCTGTGACAGCGAAGCCTGTGGGGCCATACCGTCGAATCCGTGGAAGCCGCCTGGCCAGACGTGCAGCTCGGACTGAACGCCGGCCTGCAGCAGCCGAGTGGCGTAGTCGATGGCCTCGTCGCGGAAGGTCTCGACAGAGCCGACATCGACGAATGAGGTGGGCAAGCCGGTCAGGTCGGTCGCTCTCGCCGGCGCCGCGTAGATGCTGACGTCGCTGCCACCTCTGCTTTCGCCGAGCAACGCGGTCCACCCGGTCGCATTGCTGGTGGCGTCCCAGACGCCCTCGCCATCGAGTTCCCGGCTGCTCGGCGTGACGAAACGGTCGTCGAGCATCGGGCACATGAGGACTTGACCGAGCAGCCGCGGACCGCCGCGATCGCGTGCGAGCAGTGCCACGCCGGCCGCGAGCCCTCCGCCTGCGCTCGCCCCTGTGACGACGATTCGGTTCGGGTCGCCGCCGATCTCCGCGGCGTGTTCGTGGGTCCACAACAGGCCGGCGTAGCAGTCCTCGATCGGAGCCGGGTCGGGATGTTCCGGCGCCAGGCGGTACTCCACCGACACCACGACGGCCCCGTTGTCGACCGCCCAGTCGAGCGCGCCGCCGACTCCGGTGCGATTGTTGCCGATGATCATGCCGCCGCCGTGCATGTAGTAGAAGACGGGCGCTCCTGCCGCCAGGCCCACGGGCCTGAGGACGAGCAGCGAGACCTCGGGGGCGCCCGGCGGACCCGGTATGGAGATGTCCTGGAGTTCGACGGTCCCGTCGCGCGTCAGGTCCGCGTCCGCGACCGCGAACATGGGGTTGGCTCGCAGTTCCTTGATGTCTCCGGCGGTGATGGTCGGTGACAGATGTTCGTGTACGACCGTCAGCACTGCGGCGAGCTCCGGGTCGAGCGGTGGGTGTGTCCTGGGCATCAGTGGTTCCTCAGTTCAGGGGCGGTGATGCCGCCGCCGTGTGGCTGTAGGCGGCGGCCTGTTGGGTTAGTTCTTGTCGGCGAAGGGGGCGATGAAGGTGTCGGCGACCCAGCGTGCGACCTTGGTCGGGTAAGGGGCGCCCAGTCCGAGCACGATGTGGCTGAACCCGCTGTCGAGGGCCGCGCGGATCGCGTGGCGGGTATCGTCAGGCCGGTCGTAGGAGGCCGACAGGACGATGGATCGGGTGATCTCGGCCGGATCCCGGCCGATCTCGGCGCACAACTGGTCCAGCTTGGTGTTGCGCGCGATCGCAACGTCGGTGCTGCCGCCGGGCATGTTCCATCGGTCCGCATGCTCGGCGACCACGCGTAGCGTCGGGGTGGCCTGGCCGCCGATGACGATCGGCGGGTGGGGCCGCTGCACGGGTTTGGGACTGCAGAACGCCCCTGTCAGCCGATGATGATCGCCCTTGAAGTCGAACGGCTCGGTTTCGGTCCACAGTCTGCGGACTATCGTGCACGCCTCGGCGAGGCTCTCGACAGCATGGGCGGCATCGTGGAAGGGGAGCCCGTGCGCTTCGTACTCACGGCGGGCCTGCGTCACGTCGGGCCGAGAACCTGCGCCGATGCCGAACTCGAGCCGGCCGCCGGAGACGACATCGACGGTGGCGGCGATTTTGGCCAGCATGGCCGGTGGGCGGAACCTATTGCTTGTGACCATCACCCCCAGACGCAGTCGCTCGGTTTGGGCTGCGAGAGCGGACAGCAAAGTCCAGCCCTCGAAGGTAGGCCCGTTCGGGTCGCCGCCGAGCGGCATGAGGTGGTCGAACAGCCAGGCGTGCTCGATCTGCGGAATCCGGTCAGCCTCACGCCAGACCCGCAGAACGTCTTGGTAGGCGACCTGGGATGGGGCGGTCATGATTCCGAAGCTGGGTCCGCGGGCCGACGTGAGGAGGCCGGTCACTTCGAGTCGAACCTTCCCAACGGGTTGCTGGTCATGGTCAGGGAGTCGCGGACGGTGGACCACGCGTCGTCATCGAGGCCCGGCGTACGCAGATACGCAAGGGTGGCCTGCTGGACCACCGCGACGCGCTCGGGGCTTTCGTCGGTGGTCCGCGTGTCGTGCCGGCCCTGGATGCCGCCGAGCCCGTGCTCCGCGCCGAAGAGGGTCAGCAGGTCGGTGGCGCCCGGGCTCAGGCGGTAACCGTCGGTGAACCAATCGGCGCCTCGGACCGTCAGCGGGGAGTCGTCGTGGTCCCCGGCGACGATCAGGCTCGGCGTCTTCAGCTCGGCGAAATCGGGGCTCATGAACGGGAAGTACTGGGCGGCCATCGGGCTCAGATCGTCGCCGCGGGTCCCGGGGATGCAGAGCAGCACCGCAGCCTTGACGCGCGGGTCGGCCATGCTCTCACCGGGTGTGCCGTCGGCGTCGACCACCCGGGCGCCCACGAGTGTGCTGGCGGTCTGTGCGCCCCAGGAGTGCCCGGCGGCTGTGATGCGGTCGCGGTCGACGCGTCCGGCCAGTCCGGGCACGGCGGCTTTCACGGCGTCGAGTTGGTCGAGGACGCGGGTGAGGTCGTCGGTCCGTATGCGCCAGATGTGCGGGGTGCGCGGGTCGTCGGGGGTGAGTCCGAGGGAGTCGAGGTGGGTTGGCTGGATGACGACGAACCCGTGGGAGGCCCAGAAGCCGGCCAACGGTTCATAGTCGTCCATGGTCAAGGTCATGCCGTGGGAGAAGACGACGACCGGCAGGTTGCGGCCGGTGGTCGGCGCCGAGACCCGTACCAGCAGGTCCTGGCCGCGGTCGGGGGCCGCGAGCCTGATCGGTGCGACCGAGACGACCGGCGCGGTCGGGTCGGCGGTGGCAGGGATGATGCGATGTCACTCATCGGGGGCCTCGCTGGTGGGAGGGATAATTGCGGCGAGCTAGCACAATCAGTTCCGGAGCGTCGCTCCGGTTCGAATATACGGAGCATCGCTCCGCTTGGCAAGCCTGGAGGTGCCCGCAATGTCATCGGCTGACACGTCGCAGGCCGGGGGCGATCGGCGCAAGCGGTCCGACGCGCGCCGGAACGCGCAGACCCTGCTCGACGCGGCCGCGGCCGTCTTCGCCCGCGCTGGGGTCGACGCTCCGGTGCGGGACATCGCCGCCGAGGCGGGCGTCGGCATGGGCACCGTCTACCGGCACTTCCCCACCCGGCCCGACCTGGTGGTCGCGGTCTTCCGCCACCAGGTCGACGCGCTCGCCGCCACTCCGACCGGCGCCTCCGGCGAGGACGCCGAGACCCCTTACGACGTCCTGCGGTCATGGGTGGCCCGGTTCACGGACTTCCTGGTGACCAAGCACGGCCTGGCCGAGGCGCTGCATTCGGACCAGGCGGGGTTCGAGAGCCTGCACGCCGAGTTCGTCGACCGCCTGGTCCCGGTGCTCGGTCAGCTGCTGCAGGCGTCGGTCGACGCCGGCCAGATCCGTGCGGACGTACGCCCCCTTGACCTGATGATCGCGATCGGCAACCTGTGCATCGGCGCCGGGACCTTCCCCGGCTACCGCGCCCGCCACATGGTCGACGTACTCCTCGCGGGCCTCGCGCACGGCGCCCCTGCGTCGACCGATGGTGACGAGCCCAGGGCGCGTACAGGGTCCTGAGCGACTTCGCGGCTGCGGAACCGCAGTCCTGTCTTCCACGTCGCGCAGCAACCGAGCCGCCTTGCCGCCGGCCATCCCGGCCCGCATCGGGGCCCGATCGGATTCCTGCGGGGGCTATTCGGCTGGGGTCTGCCGCGCGGCGAGGCGCCCGCCGCCCAGGGTTCCTTCCCGTGCGGCCTCGCGGATGGTTCGCCGAACGTCGCCGTGCAGGAGTCGACGTCAGGGATGACGGCCGGGGGTGAAAAGCCTGACCGCGTCGGTGATCAGCGCGTCGGCTTGCGCGGCCTGGACCCGACGGACCTCGCACGCCGCCTGTGAGACCTCTCCGAGCAGTTCACCAGAGTCGGATTCCCTCTCTAACCATCCCCTTGGCCGCACGGCCGCTGCTGCGGGCCCCGTCACGACCAACTCCTGGAGGTTCCTCCGTGCACGGGGACGGCACCGGTATGGACCGAGGTAACGATCCGCAGGATGTCGCCCCAGTGCTGGCGGGATGCCCCGAAGTCGAGCTTGCCGCGCGCGGCCCTGTTGAGCGGCGCGTAGGCGGCGCAGGCGTTGATGCCCCACAGCTTCTGATCCGGCAGGTCGGCCGGCTGCGGCCGGTAGGAGAACCCCAGCAGCGGCAGCAGACCGAACACGATGTCGGTGCAGGAGGCGGTGTCGGTGATGATCACCTCCGGGCGTACGCCGCCGTCTGCTCTGGCGAAGTGGTGAAGCGTCTCGTCCACGTCCCGGCTGGGCTCGTGCTCGCATTTGAACCATCCGACAAGCCGGACGCGGCCTCGGAGGGGGTCTGCTGTTCGGGGGCGCCGACCAGATCCTCGGCGGGTACGCCGCCGAGGACCGCGGGTCGTGAGCGTCAGGCCTCCGCCTCGGCCAGCCACTTGTCGCGTGCGCTGAGCAGCAGCGCGCCGAAGCTGTCGTGGGGCAACAGGTCGCCGCCGTCACCCGGCCACCACTCGTAGGCCCGCCACTCGCCGTCCGCGCCGATGTGGTCCGCGCTGAGCACCCAGACGTCGCCTTGGTTGGTGTCGGTGGAGATCAGTACGCACCGTCTGAGCTCGGACTCCAATTCGGGGAAGTCCATGTCCCCGAACCATGCGGTCCACATCTCGGGGTCCGCCTCCGGGTACCAGCCGATCGCCTCGACCCTTCGCAACGTGCCCGCGTTGGTCGGCATCTTGGCCCAGCCGTCGCTGACCAGCAGGAAGTTCCGGTAGCTGGGCGGCAGCGGGACGCCGAGCCGCTGCTCGGCGGCGCGGACCGCGTCCTCGCTCGCAGGCTGCGTGCCGGGCCATCGGGTGCCGGGACCGGTCAAGAAATCACGCCATTCGGGGACGGTCACCGGCGGGGACATGCGCGTACTCCATTCGTGATGGCGGTGCACGCCGATCGTAAGGGAGGTCTCGTGACGACGTCGGACTACGTGCGACAAACCGGCGAATGCCTCATGACCGACGAGACTGCCTCGGGTTCGACGAGACGGGACAGAACGCGCTCAAGGCCGAGCGAGGCACTGGTCGCCTTTTCGGACACGCGACCAGAGGCGGGCGGTAGGGTCAGCGTGGCCCAGCAACTGGACAGCATCGCCCTGTACTGGTTCACCGGCACCGGCGCCTCCGCCGTGCGCTGGTACTGGGAGGCGGCGCGGGGGATTTCTGCCACCAGGACTCCGCCGACGACCTCGCCCGCTGCCGCCCCATCGTTCACTGGCGCCAATTGCTGGCTGGCTAGGACGCCTCGGGAGGAAATTTCTTTGACATCCGTTGATTTTGATGAGTTGGCCACCGCCATGGAGCAGGGCTTGGCATTCCTTGAGCCGGTGACCGCCGCGATCGTCTCCCATCTACCGGGTTTGGCATTGGACGCCTCGCTGCTCGATATCGCGTGCGGCACGGGGGAACCGGGCCTGACGTTGATGCGTCAGGCAGTTGATCGGCAGCTACTCGGCGTCGATGCCGCCGGGATGATGGTGGAAGTTGCCCGCCGAAAGGCCGCATCAGAGGGCCTGTCCGGCGCCCGGTTCGAGATCATGGACGCTCAGCGACTGGAATTGCCTGACGCGCAAGTAGACGCCGTGGTGTCCAGGTTCGGACTGTTGTCATTCGCCGACCCTGTAGCTTCGGCCCGCGAGGCGGTGCGAGTGTTGCGCACGGACGGCCTGCTCAGCGTCGCCGTCTGGGATTCGCTGAACAAGAACATACTCGCGTACGCCACCGCCTCAGCCTTGGAGGAACGCCTGCCGTCAGGGCTGGCCGCGCTGCTCACCGATCTAGAACAGTTCGCCATGCCCGGCCGGCGAGAGCGGTGGTTGACAGATGCGGGCTTGTCACAGGTGGACAGCGACTTCTTCCCATGGACCGTGACCTTTCCCGACGAGGCCAGCATGTGGGAGTTCACTACGGGCCCAGGCCTGTTCCAACAGGTCTTTTCAACCCTCGACGCCGACGCGTTGGATGCGGTGCGGGAGCGCTTCGGTCGCCTCCTCGGCGAATATCAGCGCTCCGACGGGTCGTACGCTTTGCCGTACGTCTGCCGGCTCATCTGGGGACGCCGTTGAATGAGCGGTGAGGTGTGGTTCAGGTTCAGGTGAAGATGCGGCGGAGTTGACGTCGGTCAGGTTGTCTGCGGGTGATCCGGCGCGGCATGCCGCTGATGGCTGCCCAGCCGATGAGGGCTTCGGAGACCTCGGGGTGGCGTTTCCGGCTGCCAGTGGGATTTTCTGCCGCACGACCTGCCACGTCGCAGCGCGGTGTACTACTACTTCGCCAAGTGGCGCGATGATGGCACCGACCAGACGATCCACGACCTGTTGCGCTGACAGACGCGGGAAAAGCGGGGGCGATTAGCCGATCCGAGCCTGGTAGTCCTGGACACCCAGAGCGTGCACGCGGCGGCCGGGGTGCCCTCGGACACGACGGGCAGGGACGTGGGCAAGAAAGTGCCCGGGCGTAAGCGCCTGGCCGTGGACCTGCTGGGCCTGGTCGTCGCGGTGGTGATGCTGGCGGCCTCGGCGCATGAGAACAGCGTCGGGATCGCCCTGCTGGACCGAGTCGCCGCCCAGACCGGCACCGTGCACAAGGTGGCCGTCGACGATGCCCAGTTGGTTCAGCGAGCGCTCGGGCGAGTACGGCTCGCCGGTGGGCAGGGCCAGCGACCAGGCGGCCGGCATGACGTCGGCCTCTGGCTGGGCGCACAACTCGGCCAGAGTGTTGACGTAGCTAGTGATCGGCGCGTCGGCGGGTACCGCGAGGTCGACCTGGAGTCGCTCACCCACAACGGTGATCCGGCAGTGCTCATCCACGGAAGACGTGTCCCTTGAAATTCTCGATCGGACCAGGCCATTCTTCCGACGGGGGACTTGCGGCCTCCAGTACCCCGTTCCGGTGTCCCCGCGAGCTCCGCGGGGTCTGTCCGACCATGCCCCGCCGGCGTTTCGACCTAGATCTCGCGGATCTGGGCTGCGGTGAGCGCCGTCCTGAAGACCTTGACGTCGTTGATCTGTCCCGGGAACCAGTCGGCGTCCCTGCCGTTGGCCTTGGCTCGGCCGATCGCCAGGTCGCCGGTGGAGGAGACCGGGGAGGTGTCGCGTGTGGTGCTCTGCCGCACTCCGTTGACGTAAAGCGTCACCTACCCGCCGTCGGCGTCGTACACCCCGACCAGATGGGTCCAGGTCCGCAGCCGTGGAGCGGCCGACGACAGCGCGCGGGTGTTGCGGGAGAACGCCCACCGGTTGCCGGTCTTCGCGTACTGGAGGTAGAAGACGCTCCACGTACTGCCGTCCTGGCTGACCGCGGTGGCGAAGTGGGCGGTGCTGGTCAGGCAGACCCATGCCGACACGGTGAAGCTCTGGCCCGCTCCGGTGCCGAGCACCGGGCCGGCGGTGGTCAGCCCCCGTCGGTGCCGTCTACGCCCTCGACCAGCCGGCCTCCAGCGAGCTGACCCGGAAGAAGTTCGGCTGGCGGCCGACCCACCCGAGCCTGCTCGACGACCTGGCGGCCGGGAACTACCCGGAGTGAGACACGGCCCGGTGCTCATTCGGGTTGGTCGGACAGCTCGGCCGGAGCCTGCCGGGCCGTCTCCAACTCGGCCTGCGGCCGGGCCAGCCGGGTGCGTGAGCACGGCCTCGGCCACTTCGCCGCCGAGCGTCGGCGCGGGCGTGCGCCATGGCCGAGGCGGCGATGGGCCGGGGCGGACCTGTTCTGGTGCCTGATGGTCACGATGAACTGCCGGTACGCGCGGTCGGCGCCGGGCCCGAAGACGGCGACGCGGTGGCAGTTCTGGAAGGCCAGTTCGTACGCCGAAGTGGTTCTCCGGGGCGGCGCGCATGGCGTCGCCGGCCATCGTCCGCAGGAGTCGGCCGCGGGTGGTTTCGTCCGGTGGCGGGGTCTGGTCGTCGGCGAACTCCCCGCCACGGTCCCGCAGCTCCTCGACGGACGTCGCCGCGCTGGGCGTCCTGGAGGAGTTGGGGGACACGGTCAGTTAGCGGTGGCGTCACAGGCCCGTTGCCGAGCCGACGTGCTGCGGGTGGTGAGGGTGCGGGTGGTGGCTGCCAGGGCGAACTGGGTGCCGCAGATGACGGCGGTGCCGGCGGCGGTCGCGATGCGGCCGCAAGCGCACCGCTGACTATGACGCCCGAATGCTGGTGATGCCGCCGGAGCGCGAGGCCGCTTCGGCCCATCACCGCCACCGTGCCCACCGCGGCCAGCCCCGCGCCGCCCTCGATGTCGGTGCCAGCCATGGCGGCGACGATGATGCCGAGGAAGGTGACCAGTACGAGCAGATCGTCCGGTTGACGCGGCGAGAGCGAGGTGTCCTCGTGAGTCTCCTGCAGATGTGTCGTCGGCCTCGGGGGTCGCATCCGTGGCCACAAGCGGCAGCGTCTACGCCTGCGGGTGCAGGACGATCCGCCCGAAGGGCCGGGTCTCGGCGAGTGCGTGATAGGCGGCTTTTACCTCGGCGAGTGGGTAGGTGGCAGCGATCGGTACGACCAGTTCGCCTGAGGCGGCGAGATCGGCCAGCCTCCGCAGAGCCGGAGCACCGCCGGCGTTTCTCGTGCCCAGCGCCTTGACACCCTTCTCCTCGGCGGCCTGGTAATCGACCACGGTGTTGATGCGCTCTCTGCCGTACGGCGACGAACTCCGCGTGTGCCGACCAGTCTTGCGACCAGCCGAGCACGTCGTCACCGACCTTGACGTCGTGCACGTCCGCCCCGACGGCTGTGACCGTGCCGGCCAGGTCGCGGATAGGTACGTACGGCGATCCGTGTAGTGCGGACAAGGAGCCGGGGTTGATGCACGACGCCTGAACCCGCACCACTGCATGACCTGGTGCCGCCTCGGGGGTGGGCACCTCGTCGATCCACAGCTGCTCGATACCGCCGAAACGGTCGTACCGGACTACGCGCATAGCAGGTCCTTTCCTGTGCGTCCCGCTCGTCAGGCGGCCGGTTGCGCCAGCGCATCCCGTGCGCTTCGTGGCTCGCGGGCGAGGAGTTGGCCGAGCAGGGGGTCGACCTCGGAGAAGTAGCCTTTCTCCGCGGCCTGGTACATGCTCAGAAGCAGGCGTGCCATGAACTCGGTGTTGCCCTGCTGGACCTGCGCCGCGACCCATTCCTCCGGGTCGACGACGTCGTAGTCGATCTTCCTCCCGCTGAGGTCCGAGGCGATGGCCGCGATGTCGTGGAACGTCGGCGCGGCGCCGGCGGTCAGGACCGTCGGGCCGTCGAAGGTGCGATCCGAGGTGAGGATGATGGCGGCAGCTTCCGCGGCGTCCTCTCGTGCGGTCCACGAGATCGGCCCGTCGGCGGGAACGGTGATCACACCGGTCTCACGCCACGGCCCCGCCAGCCACTTCAGGCTGTGGGCGTAGAAGCCGTTGCGCAGCGCCGTCCACGCGACCCCCGACTCGGCGAGGACCTGCTCGGTTGCGGCGTGCCCGCGGGAGGTCACCATGGGGCTGTCGGCCCCCGCACCTTGGTGGCTGGTGTAGAAGATGCGGCCGACACCGACCTCGACGGCTGCCTCGATCGCCGCGCGGTGCAGGCTGACAGCGTCAGCGTTCGGGTCGTTGGACGAGACCAGGAGAAGCTTGTCGGCACCGCGGAAGGCGTCGGGCAACGTGGCCGGTCGTGCGTAGTCCCCCTGGCGGACCTCGACCCCGAGGTCCGCGAACCGTGCGGCTTTGGCCACGTCGCGGGTGACGACAGCGAGGTCGCCAGCCGGAACCCGCTGGAGGAGATGGTCAGCGGTGGCCCCGTTGAGCGCACCGGTGGCACCGGTAACCACGATCATGATCAGGTCTCTTTCCTAAGTGGGTGCTTCGTGCCGGGCCGTGTGCTCAGGCGTCGGGTCGGTGGTGGACGCTGGGCATCACCGGTGGTTCGCCAGTCGGCCTCCGGCGGGTGAGGCGTTCCCAGTTCCCGGAGCCGATGGCGACCTTGTCCTCATGAGTGAACGGCGCGTTCTCCAGGAACGACCGCCCGACGCCGTCGCTGGTGTCGAGCATGCGGTAGCCGCCGGGGCGAGTGCCGAAGGTGTAGGGGTAGTAGTCGATCAGGGGCCGTTGCAGGCGGGCCGTCGCCGCCAGGTTGCCGGTGTGGTCGGCGCCCGCTGCGGCCCAGGCGTTCAGTACCGGGTCGAGAGCGATGTGCTCCTCGACCGCCACGATCTTGATCGTCTCCGTCATCGAGTGTTCCGTTACTGCGCTGTGACTTGTTCGGCCCGCGCCAGTGCGTGCGTCGGCGTTCACTGGCGCCGTAGCAGGGGCAGGAGGATGTCGTCGACGAGGTGATCGAGGAAGGCGTCGTCGCATGACTGCCCGGCGACGACGAGCCGGTGCACGATGATGGCCGGGGCGATCTCAGCGAACAGTTCGGCCGCGCCGGGCACCAACCGCTCACCGCTTTCGAGGGCGTTGCGGAACGGTTCCTCGGTCATCGCCACCTCGTCCCGGCGAAGGATCCGTCGCATCTCCGCGGCGAGGCCGGGGTCGCTGCGCATGCCGGTGAACAGGGCGCCGAGCAGCCCGATCTCCTGTTCGGCGATCTGGTCGGCCAGCCACTGCACGGTCACCAGCAGTGCCGCACGCAGATCGCCCGGTGGGGTGGCCGGGGGTGTTCCCGGAGCGCGGTGTTCGACCGCCGCGGCCACCAGCGCGGCCTTGCCCGGATAGCGCCGGTAGACCGTCGGCTTGCCGACCCCGGCCCGGGCCGCGACCGCATCGATCGTCAGCTGGTCGTATCCGACCTCGGTCAGCACCAGCAGCGTTGCCTCAAGGATCGCGACGTCACGTGCGGCGTCCCGAGGCCTGCCGCGCGCCGGCGCGGGCCTGCGCCCATCCGACACCCTCCACCCCTTCCGATTAACGAAACGAAACTGACACGTAACATAATAGAGGGAGGGGCGGGCGTCCAGTCGAACCCCGCACTCACCGGTCCAAGACGGCCAGTGGCGTCTGGTGAGTCGGCCAGTTGATCACCCACCGCTGCCGCTCGTTACAGAGAGAAAGGCTCAGGCCTCTCGGCACGACCATTGGTGTTCGACTCAGGTGACGATGTTGAGACCCGAACAGGGACGTTGTAGGACCGTCGGCGCCAATGTAAAAACCGTCGTGTACGCAGTCCACCCGGGTGACCGGCAAGGAGATGGAAGATCCCGTGGCGTGACCACCGACAGGCGCCGGACCCGCGCTAGCACGGGAGGCGCATGGTGGAACTGAATCTTTAACGTGTTGGCGCGGTCGCTGGCACTGTGGCTGCAGTTACCGGTGGCCTGTTCACCGCCGGCGGACAAGAGCACGCCGACGCGTCGACGACGAACCGCTACCGATCCCAGGCGCCGATGCCGGGGACGGGGGCGTGCGCAGCATGCTCGTGCCTCTTCGCGCCTTCCGTCCTGTAAAAGAGAACTGCCGCAGCCGGGTTCTGCACACCCGTCGTCCAAGGTTCTCGGAACCCGTGCGATCAGACCAGCGCGATGATGGTGCTCCGGGTCGACAGGTTGTTGCCGACGTCGGTGAACTTGGGGACGGTCGGGGAGATGACGCCGCGCACGTCGTCGGCCGGCAGGGAACGCGACGGACTCGATGTCGATGGTGCGGTCCAGCAGTCCCGAGAGTTGCCCGGGCAGGTTCTCGTCGTCGTACGGGTTCGTGGGCGCGTGGGCGGCACCGAACCGTGGCTTCAGCCCGTCGGAGGCGACGGCGAAGACGCCGGGGTGAAGAACCGCGCGTACTCGGTGGCGTACACGGCCCTGATCTCGCGGGCGGCGTCGACCAGACCGCATCGACTCACGGAGCGGTCCAGCAGGTCCGACGTCAGAGGGTCCTAGTTCGGTCTCGTTCGATCGAAATATTGCAATTTCGATCAAATTTGGTCATGCTGAGCTCCCCGTCAGAGCCTCCGGACGGGCAGATTGGAGTCCCTCGTGTACGCGCCGCGATCATCTCGGCCGGCCCGCCCACGCGGCCCCGCCGCCATCGCCATCACCCGGGCGTTGCCCGCCGCCCTCGCCGTACCGGCTCGAGCGGAGCGGCACGTTCGCCACATGTCGCACCATCACACGTTCGCCATGCCGCCGTCCTGGCACTGGCTGGTTCTCCACGGCGCGGAACCGACGAAGGGACTCCTGCGATGCTTCGTCAGGTGACTTCGGGCAGAGACGGATCGGGGTCTGCCGTGGCCGTCGACCGTCGGTTGCTCGCTCGCCTCGCCGCGCTCACGGCGTTCGTGCTGCTCGCGTTGTGCGGCGGGACCGGTCTGGCGGGTGCGGCCGGTGAGCCGGTTGCGGGTGCGTCACAGGCCGGTGCGGCGTACCCGTCGGTGGGCGCGGGGACGCACTTCCTGGACGACGCCTCCTACCTCTCCGGCTTCAGCGACCCGGGCTGGTACCAGGCGAACATCCCTTTCGTGGACCTGCCGGACGCCACTATGCAGAGCGTCTATTACTACCGGTGGCGGGTGTGGAAGGAGCATCTGCGCTACACCGACCCGGCGGACGGCTGGATCTCCACGGAGTTCCTGGACTGCTGCGGCTACGCGGCTCCGTATCAGGCGATCAATGCGGCGGCCGGCCACCAGATCACCGAGGGGCGCTGGGTGCGCGACCAGAGCTATGAGGACGACTACGTCCGGTTCTGGCTCACCGGTCCCGGCGCGGGTGCCAAGCCGGCCACCGACGACGTCAACGCCGACACCGGCGACTGGGCGCACGAGTACAGCGTGTGGCTGGCCACGGCGGCGTACCAACAGGCCCAGGTGACCGGGGACTTCGCCCGGCTGCGCACCCTGCTGCCGGCGCTGGTGCGCCAATACCGGGGCTGGGACAAGCAGTTCGACGCGGAACTCGGCCTGTACTGGTCGGTGCCGGTGTGGGACGCGATGGAGTTCTCCGCCTCTTCGTATGAGTCGAGTGACCCGTACCACGGCGGCGCGGGCTACCGGCCGACGCTGAACTCGTACCAGTACGGCGACGCCGAGGCCATCAGCCACGTCGCACGCCTGATCGGGGACGACACGCTCGCCCGGGAGTACGCCACGCGGGCCGCGAACCTGAAGGCGGCGATGCAGAAGTGGCTGTGGGATCCGAGCCGTGGCTTCTACTACACCATGGCGCGGGACGCCAATCCCGACCACAAGCTGTCCGGCTCGCGTGAGGAGATCGGCTACATTCCCTGGATGTTCGGCGCCGCCCAGTCCGGCGACAGCGGCGCGTGGTCGCAGCTGTTGGACCCACAGGGCTTCGCGAGCGCCTACGGCCCGACGACCACGGAGCGCCGCAGCCCATTCTTCATGAAGGACGCGGCCTCCTGCTGCCGCTGGGATGGCCCGAGCTGGCCCTTCGCCACCGCGCAGACGCTGACAGGTCTGGCGAACCTGCTGGACGACTACCCGGCTCAGACCACGATCACCAAGAACGACTACACGGCGGCGCTGGCCACGTACGCCAGGACGCAGACGAAGAACGGCAAGCCGTACGTGGCCGAGGCGCACGACCCCGACCACGCCTCGTGGATCTACGACGGTCACGACCACAGCGAGGACTACAACCACTCTGCCTTCGACGACCTGGTGCTGTCCGGACTCATCGGCCTGCGCCCCCAGTCGGAGGACACGCTCAAGGTGCAGCCGCTCGTGCCCGCCTCCTGGGATCACTTCGCCGCGGAGAACGTGCCGTACCACGGCCACAACGTCACCGTGCTGTGGGACCGCGACGGCAGCCATTACCAGCAGGGCGCAGGGATGAGGATCTACCTCGACGGCCGACTCGTGCAGCAGTCCGCGGCACTGCGCAACACCACCGTGCACATCGGCGGCACGATCGTCGCCCGGCCGAACGACCTCGTCGATGACGCCGCCAACCCACTGCGCACCGGCTACCCCAAGCCCATCGCGTCCTACACCTGGCAGTACGACGACGCCTGGAACGCGATCGATGGCAAGGTCTGGTACGACGAGGTCCCCGAGAACACCCGCTGGACCAACTACGCCTCGCCGAACAGCAGCGACTACTACGGCGTCGACTTCGGCGCTCCCACATCCGTCAGCGACGTCCGCTGGTACGGCTACGACGACGGTGGAGGGGTCAAACCGGCCGCCGACTACCGCCTTCAATACTGGGACGGCACTGTCTGGCAGGACGTCCCGAACCAGAGCCGCGACTCGGCCCGGCCGGTGGGCAACGGCTTGAACCGCATCACCTTCCCGGCTCTGACCACCAGCAAGGTCCGGCTGCTGTTCACCAATCCGTCCGGCGCCTTCGTCGGCGTGAGCGAGTTCGAGGCGTGGGCGCCCTCCAGCCCGGACGCGAACGTCACCGTGGGACCCGTCAACGCGAGCGGCCTGGTCACCGTCAAACCGGCGACACCGATCAGCGTCACCGTGCGCAACACGACCCACCACCCGCTCACCGTCCCTCACGTCAGCCTCGGCCTGCCCGGCGGCTGGTCCGCCGACACGGTCGAACACCCCTCAGCGGCGATACCGCCTGGCAGGTCGGCCGTGTGGACCTACACGGTGCACCCCCCCTCCGGAGCCGAACCGGGCAGCGCGGCCGCCCTCACCGCGACCGCCTCCTACCGCCCGGCGGGCGGCACGTCGCGGTCGACCCACCGGCTGCAGAACCTGCGGATCGCCTACCCGCCCGGCCGGCAGGACCCGGTCGGCACATGGAGCCTCGACGAGGGGACCGGCGGTGTCGCACACGACAGCACCGGCTCCCATGACGCCAACGTGATCGGCTCGCCCGCCTGGGTGCCCGGCATCTCCGGCACCGCTCTGCAATTCGACGGCTCCGGTCAGTACGCACAGACCAGCGGGCCGGTACTGGACACCACCGGTAGCTTCTCCGTCAGCGCGTGGGTGCGGCTGGACCGCACCGGCTCCTTCGCCACCGCCGTCAGCCAGGACGGCGCCGTCAGCAGCGGCTTCTACCTGCAGTACTCCGCCGCCGACAACCGCCTCGCCTTCTCTACCAGCGAAGGCCGCGCGCTATCCGACCAGCCGCCGGTCACCGGTCGCTGGTGCCAGGTGGTGGGCGTGCACGACGCGGACGCAGGCACCTACACCCTCTACGTCGACGGCGTGGCGCAGTCGACGGTGTGGAGCCAACCGACCGGCGACGCCGGGGATGGCCCACTGGCCATCGGCCGTGCCTTCTCCGGCGGACGCAACAGCGACTTCTGGCCGGGCAGCGTCGACCAGGTCCAGGTCTGGAACAGGGCGCTGACGGCCGCGGACGTCGCCAAGCACTACCGCCCGCTCACCTGACCGCACCACGGGCCGTGCCCCCGCGCGGACCAGGAAGGGAAGGGCCGGGTCGGTCGGTGCTCGATCGGCCCGGTCCCTGCGCCCGCGGACCTCCGCGGAGATCACCCCCCTAATCCCCGCCACCTGGAGAACCTGTTGTGACCATGCACAGAGCCAGCAGGGCGGCGGCGATCGCCACCGCGCTGATCGCCGTGGCCGGTACGTCCGGCATAGCCGCCGCTGCCGGCGCGACCACGCCGCCGGCTCGCACCTCCCGTGCCTCCGCCGCCTCCGACCCATGGATACTGACCAACACCGACCACGGCGCTCAGGACATCACCAAAACCCCTTTTGTCGGCAATGGATACCTCGGCCAGCGGCTGCCCGCCATCGGCCAGGGCTACCAGGGCGACCTCGGGCCTGCCGGCTACCAGCTGGACCAGCGGCCCAAGCAGCGCCTGACGACCTCGATGGTGGCCGGCCTCTACAACAGGGGTCTATCGCCCTCCGTTCCCGGCGTCGAGTACATGGCCTCGCTGCCCACCTGGACGACCATGGAACTCGGCGTGGGCGACCAGCACCTGAACGCCGGCGCCGCCTCGAACACGATCAGTGGCTACCAACAGCACCTGGACCTCGCACACGCCACCGTCACCACCTCGATGCGCTGGACGCCCGGAGACGGGAAGGTCACCGACGTTCGGGTGGATGTGCTCGCCAACCGCTCCCTGGAGCACCTGGGGCAGGTCCGACTCACCGTCACCCCGCAGTGGAGCGGGGACCTCTCACTCAACGCGTTGCTGGATGGCGGAAGCGCCCAGGGCATCAACGCCCTCTCGCGTGCCGTGGATACCCGCGGTGACATCGCGACCGTCCAGCTCAGCACCCCCGGTCACGACACCCGCGTAGTGGAGACCCAGCGTCTGATCGCCGGGTCGGGAACCCCCATCGCCGCCCGGCAGGCCGCCGAGCCGGCCGACAACACCGCGACCGCCGGCGAGAGCTGGACCATCCCCGTCAAAGCGGGTAACACCTACACCGTCACGAAGTACGTCGGTATCGCCACCTCGGGCGACTCTGGCGATCCGGCGACCGTCGCGGCGAACACGGTGGCCGACGCGGCCGGCCAGGGCTGGGCGCGGCTGACCGCCCGGCACGATGCCGCCTGGGCGAAGCTCTGGAAGCCCAACATCCGGGCGGCCGGTGACACCGATCTGCAGGCCGACATCAACATGTCGTACTACACGCTGTACTCCAGCGTCCGCGCCGGCTCCTCGTGGAGCATCCCACCGTCCGGACTGACCAGCCAGGACTACAACGGTGACATCTTCTGGGACGCCGACACCTGGATGTTCCCCTCGCTGCTCGCCCTCCACCCGGAACTGGCCAAGTCCATCGTCATGTTCCGCTCCCGGACCCGCGCCCAGGCCGAGAAGAACGCCGCAGCCAACGGCTACGACGGCGGCATCTGGGCGTGGGACAACGGCCCAGGCGGCGACTGCGGCGACCTCGGCCATCCGATGTGCGTGGGCTTCGAGGACCATCTGGAAAGCGACCTCGCGCTCGCGCAGTGGCAGTACTACGAGGCCACCGGCGACAAGGCCTGGCTGAAGAAGTACGGCTACCCGGTCCTGAAGGACGTGGCCGAGTTCTGGGCCTCCCGCGCCAAGAAGGGCGCCGACGGCGAGTACCACATCAACGGCGTCACCGGCCCCGACGAGTACCACGAACACGTCAACGACAACGCCACCACCAACGCGGGGGCGATCGTCTCGCTCAAGAACGCCATCGCGGCCGCGCGGCTTGTCGGCGCGACACCCGGCAAGACCTGGGCCGACATTGCGGATCGGATCTACGTGCCGACCGACCCCGACGGCAGCCACCCGGAGTACGCCGGCTACACGGACCAGACCACGAAACAGGCCGACACGGTGATGCTCACCTACCCGCTCGGCTACGTCACCGACTCCGCATCGGCCGCCGCCGACCTCGACCGCTACATGCCCGTCACGGATGTGAACGGCCCGGCGATGACCAACTCCGTCGAATCCATCGTCGCCGCTCAGGTCCGGCAGCCCGGCTGCCTCGACTACACCCTCTTCCAGGACGCCTACCAGCCCTATCTGCAGGGCCCCTACCACCAGTTCGCAGAGACTCAGGGACAGATGCCACTCCAGGGCGGCGGCGGAGGCCCGGCCTTCACCTTCGCGACCGGCGCGGGCGGGTTCCTGCAGATCTTCTTCCACGGCTTCGGCGGTCTACGGTTGGCCCCTGACGCTCTGGCACTCGCTCCCACCCTGCCCCCGCAGCTCGCGAAGGGCATCACGCTCGACGGCATCCGGTACCGGGCCAGTACGCTCACTGTCGCGATCGGGGCGCAGCGCACCACGGTGACACTCGACTCCGGGCCCCAGGTGTCGATCAGCACGCCCGACGGCAAGCACTCTCTCACCCGAGGCCGATCCCTGACCTTGAAGACCGCACGCCCCGACCAGGACCCGACCGATGATCTAGCCCGCTGCCAGTCCGCCTCGGCCGACTCCGCCCAGCCCGCGATGCTCCCCGCCGGAGCCGTGGACGGCAACGACACCACCACCTGGACCGCCACGGGCACTACCTCCACCTTCGACCTCGCTCTGGCCGGCCGCAGCCAGACGAGCCGCGCCCACGTACGGTGGGGCACCACGCGCCCGGCCGACTACACCGTCGCGATCCAGGACGGCTCCGGCGGCTGGCGGCAGGTCGCCCAGGGCGCAGTCCCACCGCAGGGCGACCTCAACGTCCACTGGGACACCGCCGAGACCACCGGCCTGCGCCTTGGGTTCAGCGGCGGAGACCCGGCGGCGATCGCGTCACTGAACGTGCCCCGCGCCGAGGCCGCAGACATCACCGGTGTGCTCACCGCCCACCCGGCCGTCGCCCCTGGCACAGCGAGCACGGTGCGGCTCGCCCTGACCTCGGACGGCGGCAGTGACGCCCGCAACGTGACGAGTCACCTCCAGGTGCCGGCGGGCTGGCAGGCCACGCCCGATCCAAAGGCCGTCTCCATCCCGAAGGGCGGCCAGACCGTGGTGCAGTGGACGGTGACCCCGCCCGCGGACCAAGCCACCACGGCAGGCGCACTCACCGCCACCACCAGCTGGGACGGCGTCGCGGCGCGGGACTCCAGTACCGCTGCCACCCTGCTGCCGGTGATGAAGCCGGTCGGCCTGGGCACGGTGGAGGCCGAAGACGGCGCCCTGAGCGGCGGCGCTCAACTCGCCGCCGACCACGGCGGTTACACCGGCCGGGGATTCGTCGCCGGGCTCTACCCCGGGGCCGCCGACACCGTCCTCGTCCACGTACCGACCGGCGGCAGCCACTCCGTCACCCTCCGGTATGCCAACTCGCTGGGCGGCCGGCGGCCACCGCTGGAGAACGTCACCCGCACGATCAGTCTCGTGGCGGGCGGCGTGAACCACCAGGTGTCGCTGCCGGTCACCGGGAGCTGGGACACTTGGGCGGCGGTGTCCGTGCAGGTGGATCTGCCGGCCGGCGATGATCCCGTCACCTTGTACGTCGGGCCGAATGACTCGGGCAGCGTCAACGCGGACAGCCTCACGATCAACTGAGGTCTCCCGGCTCCCGCGGCAATACCGCGGGAGCCGGGAACAGCAGGTCTCCCGTTGAAGCGCTCCGGGGCCGCCGGCGGCTCCATCGACCCCGGAGACGGACTACCCGCTGGAGTCGGGTTCGCCGGAATCGCAAGGTCAGGCCGCAGACCACGGCGCCTGCAGCGAAGATCGCCCTGGTGGCCTCCATCGCGGAATCCCCACGGACACCCACAGCAGCAAAGGCGACGTCACCCGGCAGAGGTGACTCCCGACCCCATTGACGATCACGGACCTGCGTCGAGTCCAACACCACCACGCACGGAGCGACCTGGCTCTCGGGCCCGGCGCGGCGGTTCCCCGCGAGAAGCAGCCCAACGACCCGTCGACTCCGACACGCTGACGCATCAACCTTGCGCACCCGGTTACCGCACCCCAGCCCCTGCCACGGTATTGACGATCAGGCACCAGGACAGTCCCGCCCCGGCCCATCGCCGTCTCGGCCATGGCGCACGCCCGCGCCGACGCTCGGCGGCGAGGTGGCTGAGGCCGTCTTACGCGCCCGGTGGCCCGGTCGCAGGCCGAGTTGGAGACGGCCCGGCAGGCTCCGGCGGAGCTGTCCGACCAACCCGAATGAGCACCGGGCCGTGTCTCACTCCGGGTAGTTCCCGGCCGCCAGGTCGTCGAGCAGGCTCGGGTGGGTCGGCTGCAAAGGGCTACAGCTCCCGCGCCATCGCCACCCGCTATGACAAGGTGCGACACGAAGTCGCATGCGGCGAGTGAACTCGCAGATAGGAGGTTCGGCTTATGCCGGATGCGTAGTTCCGGGCAAGTGCTCGATGCCTGTCCCCACTCTGGCGTGCGTCGCTGGTAACGGCGGGGTGCGAAGCCCAGAGGCAGAAGCCTAAGCGTTCATCGTTCCATCCGGTGGACGCGGGCGAGGGGAATGGCCAGGCGGGTGACGAGAGGAATCCTCGGTGATGCCTCGTGAATCGGAGCCTCGGGAGATGGAAGGGTGACCAAGGTTTAGCGCCTGTCCTGTGGAAGAGCAGCAGACGGCGGTCAGAGATTTGTCGCTGACCGTGGGAGCACCGTCGGCCTCAGGGTATAGAGGACACCCAATCTGGCCGTAAAGGCCGGTCCTCCGCCGGTCGGACTCGTATAACTGGCTGGATACCGGGCCGCGTGCCCGGGCACGAAAGTGCGCTGACGTGTGGCAGGTGAGCCTTTGAAGACGAACTGCCGGGAAGCTGGAACCGAAGGACAAGTTAGGTGCCCTCACAGGCGAACGGACCAGAGGACGAGACCCCGAGATGGGAGGCCATCGACTGGCGCTTTCATGAAGGAAACGTACGGCGGCTGCGGCGGAGGATCTTCAAGGCGGTGCGGGAGCAGGACTGGGCGAACGCTCGGAACCTGCAGAAGATGATGCTGTTGTCCTGGTCGAACACGTTGCTGAGCGTGCGGCAAGTGACACAGCTCAACGCTGGCCGGAAGACGGCAGGGGTGGACGGAGAGGTCGCGTTGACGCGCCGGGCCAGGGCGGAATTGGCGGTTGAGGTATCGCGAACCGCTAAGTCCTGGAACCCTCTGCCCGTCAAAACGGACATATATACCAAAGCCCAATGGGAAGCAGCGACCGCTCGGGATTCCTGTGATCATGGACCGGTGTCATCAGGCACGGGTCCGTAGCGCGCTGGAACCGGAGTGGGAGGCCAGGTTCGAACCCAGATCGTATGGGTTTCGACCTGGCCGGAGCTGTCAGGACGCGGTTAAGGCCGGGCTCGATCCCGCACCCCGGCGCAGTGACCTGACCTGGGCTCAGTTCCTCAAGGCCCAGGCGTCCGGGCTTGTGACTTCTTCAGCGCGGAGACGATCACACTCGCCCGTCTGTACTGCTTCGTCGTGGTGGAGCACGCCACGCGCCGCATCCACGTGCTGGGAGTCACGGCGAACCCGACGTCCTGCTGGGTGGCCCAGCAAGCCCGCAACCTGATGCTCGATCTGGGCGACCGAGCCGGCGACTTCCGCTTCTTGATCCGGGATCGGGACAGTAACTCCTCGACCGCACCTTGATCTGGAACGAGCGCCACCTGCTCCACGCGTTGCGGGAGTTCGAATCCTTTTACAACACCCACCGGCCCCACCGCAGCTTGAACGGCGCACCGCTACGGCCAGCCCCCGAACCGCTCACCGAACCAAGCCAACTCGATCAGCTTCACATCCTCCGACGAGACCGGCTCGGCGGCATCCTCCACGAGTACCAACATGCCGCATGACCTGCACGGACGTAATAATCGGCACCCACAGGGCTTTGGCGAGGAATTCCAGGCCCATGTAGCGGCTGGCTTCGGTCCATTCGTCGGTTTGTTCCATGAGCACCGCTCCGACGCCCAGCCACGTGCACATGTCCACGATCGTATGGTTGGCCTTCTCCGCGTCGATCAACTCGTACGCGGCCGTCACCGATTCTCGGCCGCGAAGAAGGCCGCGGCTTTTTTCAGGAACGCGTTCTCCTCGCGGAGCTTGCGGTTCTCCCGCTCAAGCTGAAGTTCCCGCTCACTATTGTCACCGGCCGGCTCAGGCACGTTTCCGCCATGCCTGCGCTTATACGCCGACACCCAATTCCCCAGCGTGGTGTCATGGATCCCGAGTTCTTTCGCCACATGCGTGATCGGACGCGGCCCATCCAAAACCATGCTGACCGCTTCGTCCTTGAACTCCTGAGTGAACGTCCTACCGCGAGCCAATGACCTGTCCCTCCCAGAACGTCCCCAAGCCTACTTGGGGACACTGTCCGGAAGATCCGAGGCACCTCAACGCGCGCGGTCACGAAGCGTTCCCAGACCTGCTCGACGGCCGCGGTATCGGGGTCATGGATGTAGAGACCCTTGGCATCGGGCGGGAGCCCCCGCGCAGGTCCTTCGGAAACGCCGTCACGCGTGTGGGATGACATGTGAGGAGGGAGAACGCCTTGGCGTCGAAGGTGAACCCCTCTGGCGCCCGCTGCGCCCAGAGCCGCGTCGTACGCTGCGTGGGCAGGGCGTAGTAGGTCGAGCCCACCTCGACGAGGGGGAACCCGGCTCGCGTAGTAGCGCAGCCGCTGCGCCGGCGTCCGGACGTCGGGCGGGTACCAGCCCGACTCGAGCAGCGACTCGTCGGTCCATGACGCCGTACCGACCAGAACATCACCCACTTTCCCAACGTACGGTGTGGCGCGCACGGAGCCCGGGTAAGCGTTAGCGGCGCGTCCGCGTAGGGGCGGGCGGTCGGTGCTGTGCCGATTCAGCTGGCCGGATCCGGATGGTTGGTGCCCATGTCAGGCGACATGCACAGAGCGAACACCCCGTCGTCGGACGGCCCGGATGCCGGGGCGGCCTTGCCGGGTCATGATCGAGCCGACGCCATCGCGATCCGGCTACTGGTCGGGCTGGAACATGTTCTTCTCTACGTCGTCGCCTTCGGCCTTCTGGTGGTGGGCGCGGCCGTCCTGGCGTCCTCGGCAGCCTCGGCCATCCTTCAGCACGCGTCCTGGACGGCACGCCTGATCACCAGCGTCGAGGGAATTCTGCTCTATCTAATCATCATGGAAATCTTCATTACAATCCTGACCCATGCTCGCGGCGGGCGTATTCAGCTGGAGTTCTTCATCGTGATCGGCGTCATCGCGCTCGTGCGGCATATCTTGTCGGTCGTCGTCAGGCTCACGATTCCGACGTCACCGCCGGCGAGCCGGCAGCAGCTCTGGGACCTGGCGGTCGACGCTGGAGCCGCCTTCGTGCTGGTCGTGGCCCTCGCGATCGCGCGCTGGTCCGCGCGGAGGACGGATGCCGCGTGACCGTCACATGCGGCAGCGGCGATCCCCCGATTACCTGCACCACGTCAGGCCGTTGGTCATCGGTCCGGTGCGGCTCGCGTACTGACGGCCGGTAGGTGCGGAACGGAAGCACTGCGCTCGTCCGAGGTGGTCGTGACGCGCTGACGGGGCTCATCGCTGTTCAACCGCGCGGGGGAGCTTCGCAGCGTCCTTCGGGGATCATGGCGACGCCCACGGCGCCGCAGTTCGTGCAGGGGATGTCTCCAGCGGTCGGCGCGGGAACGGGAACGCCGTCGAGCCGGTAGAACCCAAAGGTCGCGCCGACGTCGTCGCTCACGTACTGGATGTCATAGTCGGCCATCCATGTGTGGCCGCAGCTTCCGCAGACGAACCTGTAGCCTTCCACCGCGGTCTCGATCAGCATCGTCATCGCGTCCCCCCGGGTCTGCTCCCTCCTAGTCGTTCCCACCTGCCACCGGTTGCGCGGGGTACATACACGCCGTGGTCGGCACGCGTGCGGCCCTCAGGACCCGACGCCCAGGTTCGGGAGCCGTTCGGCGCCGGCGACCAGCGCTCGGACGGCGTTCCGGGCGCCTGCCGCGCCAGTATCGCCAGGGGATTTCGCCGTACGGCCGATCAGGGCGGCGGCAGGTACCGGCCGCGGTCGTTCATCGTCGCCCATGGCGTGCGTTCGGAGTCTGGGCCGCGGCGTGCCAGGACCGCATCGGCCCCCTGATCGAGGTAGCCGGCGACCTGCCGCATGATCGCGGTGAACGGATCTGCGGCGGGGAGTACGGCAAGGGCGTGCAGGCGGTCCCGTACGCCCCGGGCGGCCCTGCCGGCCATTGGGCACTGTGCGGGAGGCGGTCGCCTTGTTCCTAATCCGAGATTGGGGACTGCCCACAGGCGCCGCCGCGTCCGCCGCGAGCGCGATTGTGCACTTCTGGGACGAGATTGGGATCTTCGTCATCCACGGTGCGGACGAGACAGTCGCCCCACGAATGGAGGTCTTCCTCGACATCGGCGACGCCGTCCAAGCCAGCAGGCAGTCACCGGACGCCGTGGCCGCATGGGTGGACGCCCGTATCCGCGACCGGCGACACGAGCCTCTGATCCTCGCCGCTGCTCTAAGCGAGGCCGCGGGTGATCGATTGTTGACCGCGGCCTGTGACAGCGGTGAGCACGAGCTGCTGATCGCGGCCGGCGCTGCCGTGCACCAGCATGCGCGCGTGTCCGACGAACACCGGGAACGGCTCGTCGCCATGCTCGCGATCGACGCTGCAAACCCCGACGCCCAGGGGTGGACGTCGTATGTAACGATGCTGGACTTGGCGGGCGACCGTAGCGCTATGCAGGACCCAAGCGAAGTACTGATCCACTACCCGCCCGACCACCGAATCATCGGAAAGGCGGCGGCGGTGCTGCGCTGCTCGCCCGAGGCTGTGGACGAGCGAGTCCTGCTAGACGCGCTACGCGTCTCCCGGCTCCCGCATCTGCCGAACCGGCAGCCCGCCGCCGGCCCTGCGAACACAATGGCTCATGCCGACGCTCTGCATGACGAGGTGGTTGAGGCGGCAGCGCGCAGGCTGCTGGGTCGCAATGAGGAGGCCACAAGGCTCGTCGTCGGGATGCTGCAGGAGGTCAGCATTGGACTGCATAGGCGGCTGCTCGCGGCGCTACGTGATGCCGGCCAGATCGACGCCGCCAGCGACGTCCTTGCGCAGCAGTCACGCGCGTTCGCCGACACCACCGCCTGGCTAAGAGAATATGACGCCAACGGTGAGGTACGCGTCCTCGACCACCTCGCACAGCACCCCCGTGCCGAGCTGACAGCCGCCCAGGCTGCGCGGCTTGACGAACTCGCCGGCCTGTACAAAACGTTGAGCCTGCACGTGCTCGGCGGTTTGCCCCGACGGCAGCAGTACGCCTCCTGGTTGGAGTTCGTCGACGTCGTGCGCATACTCGGCGATTCGACCCGGCGCGCGTCGCCGCCGAAGCCGACATCGCGCGGCGGCGCGTCGCACAATTCGACAGCGAGGCATACAGCGCGCTGGACATCGCTTCCGAGCGCCGCCGCCTCAACCTGTGGCAGAACATCGACAGCCCTGAGGCCGCCGGGCGGACCCTCGTCGAGGCATTGTTCATGGGCAAGAGGACAGCAGCTATCGCCGCCGCTGCCCTCTCGGTCGCCCCTCCAGACATCGCGATCCCGCTGCTTGAGGACGCACTGCCGCGCCTTGAATCCAGCCGTGACCACCAGCGCGTCGCAGCGCACGCCATTGCCCGACTGAAAGACGATGAGCCGCTGACGGAGTGGGCCATCTCGGACAACCCCACGCTGCGACTTGTCGCCGCTGAGCGACTGCCAGACACAGTCGGCGGAAAGCTCAATCCGCTCCTGTGTCAGCTCACACGCGACACCGACTCTTACGTCGCCATCGCCGCAGTGCGCAGCGTCGCCGATGCACGCACTCCGGCAGCCGTCGAACAACTCAGGAGCGTCGCCGCAGCGCGCCGTGAAGAGTGGACCTGCCTGCATTGCGGATCCCCGAACCCGGGGACAGCCGACCACTGCGCAGAGTGCCACATCGCCCCGCCCAACCCGGCCAAGACTGCCCGCGAAATGCTCGCTGAACTCACTGTACGGTCGTGACGCCGGTCCTACCGGAGGTGCTCCGATGATTCGGTCGTCCTGGCCGTCGGCGGCGATCAGACGGAATCGTGCTGGCGGTTGGACGCCCCCAACTCCATTCGAAATCGAGCCGGGCTGAGTGCTGGCCTGCCGAGGCAAACGAGCCAGCGGTCGCGAGGTCTGGTGGCGACGCTGTTCGCTCGTCGTTTGCTCGTATGTCGCGGAACGGTCCGACAGCACCCGGTACGGCATCGGGCCGATCCGCCCAGGCTGGGACCGCGAACGCGGACCAAACGGCACGTACCGGCAGTGCGGAACACGTTGCGGCATCGCCATATTCGCGGGGCTGTGGACTTTTAATCCATAGGTTCTGGGTTCGAGTCCCAGGCGCCCTACCACTTATCTGGCCGCTGACCTGCGGTTTCTTCGGTCCGGCGGACCTTGCAGTGATCGTTTCGGGGACGTGGGTGCTCCCTGGGTGCTCTTTTGTCGCGATCTTGTGCGGCGGTGCCACCGCGGGTGTGCTCCCTGCTGCATGACTATGCAACTCGGCGGTGCCGGATCGTCGCGACGCGACGTAGATAGGCAGCTGGCCGGCTGGCAGGCCATAGGCACGTGCTCAGAACTCCGAGCCGGGAGCGTCACCGTCACCGGTCGGGCGTACGAGGAGATAGGCGAGTGCGTCGTCGCCTACGGTGTCGAAGGGTAACCATCTACTGGGGCTGGAGTGCAGCACTTCGTCCGGTGCGGAACGGCCCATGAGTCTCCGCAGTTACCGGCCCGAGCAGCTGATACGTGGCGGGGTACTACTCGGACAGGGGACTGCACAAGGCGGTCCAGCACGCCGTTGTGTCTCGGGGGATCGACTCCGTCCTCGTGCGCTCGGGGTGCTCGCCCATCGCGCAACCGGAGTGAACATGGCCACCACGAACGACAACCTTCATGCCGATCTCCTCGTCATCGGCTTCGGCAAGGGCGGCAAGACGGTCGCCGCGAAGATGGGGAGTCTCGGCAAGCGCGTCCTGCTCGTCGAGCGGTCGGACCGGATGTACGGCGGCACCTGCCCCAACGTGGGTTGTGTGCCGACCAAGGCCCTGGTCCACCATTCCCGCAAACGCCGGCCGGAGGACTCACCGCAGGAGTGGTACGAGCGGTCCATCGGGCAGGTCCAGGCACTCACGAAGCTCTTCCGCGGCGCCAACTACGAGGGCTTGAACGGTATGGACACTGTCACGGTCATCACCGGTAAGGCCGCCTTCATCGATCCGCACACCGTGGGCGTCGATACGGGCGACGGCCGCCTCACGATCACCGCCGAGACGATCCTCCTCAACACCGGCTCGGAGCCGGTCATCCCGGGCATCCCCGGGTTGCGAGAGAGCCAGTACACCGTCACCAGCGCCGATCTGATCCAGACGACCGTCCTGCCGCAGCGGCTCGCGATCATCGGCGGCGGATACCTCGGCTTGGAGTTCGCCTCGATCTACCGGCAGTTCGGCTCGCAGGTCACCGTCTTCGAAGCCGCGCCGAAGATCCTGGGCCACTTGGACGATGACGTCGCCGCCGTCGCCCAGAGCATCCTCGCCGACGAGGGCACCGACATCATCGCGGGCGCGCACGTCACGCAGGTCCGCGACGGTGACACCGGCGCCACCGTCGTCTTCGAGAAGGACGGCCGGCAGCACAGCGTCGAAGCCGACGCCATCCTCGCCGCCGCCGGTCGCGCGCCGGCGACCCGGGACCTCGGCCTCGACGCCGCCGGGGTGCGCACCTCCGAAAACGGAGCGGTGGAGGTCGACGAACACCTGCGTACGAGCCGGCGGCACATCTACGCACTCGGCGACGTCAACGGCGGACCACAGTTCACCTACATCTCTCTCGACGACAGCCGCATCGTCCTCGATCAGCTCATCGGCGAGGGCACGCGGACGACGGCGGATCGCGTCGCCATCCCCCATACCGTGTTCATCACGCCGCCGCTGGCCACCGTCGGAATCACCGAGAAGGAGGCCCGTGCCGCCGGTCACCGGGTGAAGATCGCCGGCCAGCCGGTCGCCGAGATCGTGGCGATGCCCCGCGCGTACATCGTCGAGGACACGCGCGGAGTCATGAAGTTCGTGATCGACGCCGACACCGACGAGATCCTCGGCGCCGCCATCCTGAGCGTCGACGCCCAGGAGGTCATCAACACCGTCGCGCTCGCCATGCGGCACGGCGTCAAGGCTGCCGAACTCCGCGACGCGGTGTACAACCACCCGACCTCGACCGAGGCCTTCAACGACGTGCTCGCCACGATCGTGCGAACCGACGAGCCCGAAGCCGGGCAAGGGTAGCCGTCCGCCCCGCACCGTCCGCGACTCCGGTACGGCGACGGTCAGCAGCCGGTCGCGGGTTCGGCGATCTCCACGTACACCTTGATGGCCCCGGGTTCGCCGAGGGCGGTGAGGGCGTCGTCGTAGTGCTCCAGGCCCGGGATCGGGTGGGTGAGGAGACGCGACAGCCAGCCGGGGTGCCGCGCCTCGGCGACGGCGAGGTCGCGGACGCCCTCCTCGAAGTGCTCGCGGTTGGCGTTGACGGTGCCGAACATGACCTTGTTGCCGAGGACGAAGTCCAGGTTGATCGCGTCGGAGGGGACCTCGGTGCGCCGCATACCGCCGGTGACGCTGGACAGGATCAGCACGCCGTTACGGGCGAGCAGGCTGCACATGGCGTCGAAGACGATCGGGGAGTATCCGGTCGCCTCGAACACCAGGTCGTAGCCGCCGCCTTCGGCGGCCGCCTGCCGCAGCGAGATCCGCCTGGTGCTGAGGTAGGTCGCGCCGATGGCGCCGACCAGGTCGGAATTGAGGTACGGCGGCTCATCGAGCCCGAAGGTGGTGACCTCCAGGCCGCGGTTGCGCAGGATCATGGTGGCGAGAAGCCCGATGGTGCCCGCGCCGAGGACGGCCGCGCGGCGCGGTCGCCAGACCTTGAGTCGGCGTTGGATGTCGTAGGCCTCCATGATGCCCTTCTCGGCCACGCTCGTCGGTTCCAGCAACACGGCGACGTCGTGGAGTCGTTCGGGGACGTGGATGAGGTAGCGGGGCTCTTCGACGTAGTACTCGGTCAGGAAGCCATGGACGCGGCTGATGCCGTGCTCGTAGTAGGCGTCGTCGGTCGTCATGTCGGGCGTGTCGATGAGGTCGTACAGGCTCTCTCCGGCCCGGCGGACCCGGGCGACGACGTAGTCGCCGGGCTCGACCTCGGTCACGGCCGGCCCGACCTCCTCGACGACGCCGAGGCTCTCGTGTCCGGTGATGAGGATGTCCTGGCCGGCGGGCGCGGCGCCGTACTCGCCGGCGTTGATCTCCTTGTCCGTGCCGTCCAGGCCCAGGCGCAGCATCCGTACGAGGACGCCCCTGCCACCGGGCACATCCGTCACCTTGGGCTTCGGCACCTCGGCCAGATGGGCGGTGTGGGCCTTTCCGGGGTATACGGCGACTGCTTTCATGATCGCCCCCTTGTCGCGAATGGTTCATGACGGAACGGCCGCGCGTGGATGCGCATCGCGGGCGGCGAGTAGCGGCAATCGAGGAACCGGCACGCGTACGCGCTGTCGTGGATGAGCTTGCCGCAGGCCACGGTGCCGCGATACCGCCGGTACAGCAGTGCCGCGGCGAGGGCGCCGAGCGGCGGCCCGGTCAGATAGACCCACAGTCCGGTCCAGAGCACGCCGACGAGTGCGGGCCCGAAGCTACGGGCCGGGTTGAGGCTGGTCCCGGACACCGGCGCCTCGGTGAAGATCAGCACCGCCGTCAGAAGACCGGCCGCCGCCGGGGTGAAGGGCATGAGGCGCGGCCGGTCGACGAAATTCAGGATCAGCGTGACCAGCAGAAAGGTCATGACGGTCTCCACGCCCAGGGACGCCGCCGGACCCCCCATCGCCGGGACGGTGGCCCCGAGACGGACGTCGGCGGCGTAGCGGCCCCAGACGAACAGGGCCAGCAGCGCGCCGGTGACCGCTCCGGCGAACTGTGCGCCGGCGTACGCGGTGGCCGAGCGCGCGGTGAGCTTGCCGAGCAGGAAGAAGGCCAGCGTGACGGCCGGGTTGATGTGGCCGCCGCTGGTCCGGCCGAACGGTGAGTAGACGATGAGCGTGGCGGCACCCGCGGTCAGGATCCCCGTCAGCATCCGCCGCAGGTCGTGGCTGGGAACGGCCGTGACGACGGGCGAGCCGGTCGCGAACCCCGCGACGGCCACGCTGATGACCAGCGCCAGCAGGATCGCCATGCCGGCGAACTCGGCGGTGATCTCTCGCCATCCGGCCATGTCACCTCACTCGATTCGGCCGGCTTCACGTCGTTCGGACTGGGCGATGGCCCAGGCGGCGTTGACCAGCCCGATGTGGCTGAACGCCTGGGGGAAGTTCCCGAGCAACTCGCCGCTGGACGGATCGACCTCCTCGGCAAGCAGCCCCAGGTCGTTGACGTAGGCGGCGGCGCGTTCGAAGACCGTACGGGCGCGTTCGGCCCGGCCGGCCAGGGCGAGCACCTGGGCGAGCCAGAAGGTGCACAGCAGGAACGTGCCCTCCTCGCCGGCGAGACCGTCGACGCCGGCCTGCGCGCGGTAGCGGTACACCAGGCCGGCGTCGTCGGTGAGCCGTTGTTCGATGGCCTCGATGGTGGCCAGCATGCGCGGGTCGTCGGCGGGCAGGAACCCGACCATCGCCATCATCAGGGCGGAGGCGTCCAGGTCCTGCGACCCGAAGTACTGGGTGAACGCCCCGGCGCGCTCGTTCCAGCCCTCTGACAGCACGGTCGTCCGGATCTCCTCCCGGGTCCGTTTCCAGAACTCGACGTGGTCCTCGGCGCGCAGCCACTCCGCCAGGCCGATGGCACGGTCCAGCGCCGCCCAGCACATGACCTTCGAGTACAGGAAGTGCCGCGGTTCGCCGCGTACCTCCCAGATGCCCTGGTCCTTCTCGGTCCAGCGTTCGGCGGCGATGTCGGCGCAGGCGACCAGGAAGCACCGGATGTCTTCGTCGACGTCGCCGATCTGGTCGGCGAGAAGGTGGGCCGCGTCGAGCAGTTCGCCGTACACGTCGATCTGCCGCTGCTTCCATGCGCCGTTGCCCACGCGGACCGGGCGGCTGTCACGCCAGCCGTGCAGGTGCGGCATGGTGCGTTCGCTGAGGTCGTGCTCGCCGCCGACCCCGAACATGATCTGCAGGACGCGGTCCTTGCTCAGCGAGGGGGCGGCCGTGGTGAGGAAGGCGAAGAAGTCGTTCGCCTCATCGGGACAGGCGGCGACCCACAGGGCGGCCATGGTCAGGGACGCGTCCCTGACCCACGCGTAGCGGTAGTCCCAGTTCCGCTCGCCCCCGACGCCTTCGGGCAGCGAGGTGGTCGCGGCCGCCACGATCGCGCCGCTCGGCTGGAAGGACAGCGCCTGCAGCACCCGTCCGCTGCCGTGCACCAGTTCGCGCCAGGGCCCCTCGTACGCCTGGTGCAGCGCGGACCACGACCGCCAGGCGGCGATCGTCGCGTCCAGGCGGGAGGACAGCTCACCCTGGGGCCAGACCCGCGCCGGGGTCTCCTCGAGCGTCGAGCGGTGCAGTCCGAAATGCAGCGTCTCGCCCGCGCGTACGGTGCCGGTGCCCCGGCCGGCGGAGTCACTGACATCCATCGGGACCGGCGTGGTCAGCACCAGCCATTCGGCGCCACCCCGCGAGGTCACACCGCCGTCCGCGGCCGTCAGGATCGGGAAGATCAGCCCATACTCCGGCCGCGGGCGGTACTCGATCTCCACGGGCACCTGTCCCTCGATGCCGGCGAGCCGGCGTGCCAGTACCCGGGGGACGCCGACGCCGAGCCGGTGACCTCCGTTGTCCGGACCGACCAGGAGGGCGTCGGTGAGCACGGCGACCCCCGTCTCGGTCCGGAAGGTCGTCTCCAGCACCATCGTCCGCGCCACGTATCGCCGGGAGACCCGGTAGGGGACGGACGGGTGAATCGACCAGTGGCCGGCCCCGTCGTCCAGGAGGCGGCCGAAGACGGACGGGCTGTCGAACCGAGGGAAGCACAGCCAGTCGACCGAGCCATCGCGGCTGATCAATGCCGCAGAGTGGCGATCGGAGACCAAGGCGTAATCGGCGATCGGCGTAGCGCTCACGGCAGCTCCCACACGCAAGTACCTCATATCAATGCAGTACTGCCGGAGCGACCAACGTCACCCCTTTTGCGGAACGACTTGGCAAAGTCGGGTCCAGAATCCCTCCGGTGGCCGGGCGCCGCCTCAATTGAGGCCCGCCTCTGACAAGCAGTGCGGAGACCTACGTCTCCGCCGTCTGGCGTCGCCACCTTCCCGACGCGACGGAGCCGCCCATCTGGATCCAGCGGCAGATCCTCCCGGAAACCGAGTCCTACTTCGAACGAGTCACCTTCGAGCACGCCGACCCGGCGTCGTACACCGTCACCGGCCCGGGATGGGTCACACTCACCGACGAGGAGGTGACCCGGCTCGTTGGCGCCTTCGTCGACCCGACACGCGGTGACGGATACCAGCACCGTCCACCAGAGGGAGCGCCAGCCCCGCCTCGTCATCAAGTGGGTGGCCCGGTTTCCCCGACCGTCCCCCGGCCGGGCACCGGCCTGCATGCCGGCCAGAACCGTTTGGTGGCGTCGCTTCCGCCGCCAACTCGTTCCGCGCCGCGAAAGCCGGGACTGCTGCTGGTACCACCGGGGCGATTGGCACCGCGTCTGCCGCCTCGAACCCCTCGTAGAGGGGCGCGAGGCGGGAGGCGCAGGCGGATCGGATAGGTCTTGCGTTCGTTTCAGCCCAGCCATGGGTAAAATTGGACCTAGCAGTCCATCCTGAGTCAGTCGATCGTACCGGAGCCGACCTGCTTCGAAGCGGCTTGAACTCGGCCGTTCCGATCGGTCGAATGGCTCGCTGTGTAGCCCTGGAAGGGGTCTGAGCAGGCTCACTGATCCGCGGACCTCGACCCTTCTGCATCCACTGCATCCAGTGCGGCCGCCCCGGTCTACCTGGGGTTGCCTAGGAGAATTTTGGACTGTATGGTCCTTCTGTATGGTGCTCCGGTTGCGAAGAGATCGGGAACTCGGCGCCGACTGAGTCACCCCTCGCGATACGGGGCACCAGGCGTCCCGCGCAGCCGACGTCATCGGCCAGGTCGCAGCCAGGGCGGCTAAGGCCTGCGGCGGAGCTCTGAAGCACTAAGAGTCCGACGTGGGCTCACCGACGACCACTCACATCCCGACCGGAGGTCGATTCGCTGTGTCACGACTGAACGTTCCCCCTGATGTACCCGCCAGCGCGCAGCGGATACTGGACAACGTTGGCGCGCAGCTCGGCTTCGTCCCGAACATGCTCAAGACCATCGCGTCGAACTCGGCCGTTCTCGAGGTCGTCACGACTCTGCAAGGCACCTTGAGCCGGGTTCTGGATGCGAAGACCCGGCACAGCATCGCGCTGGCCGTGTCGCAAGCCAACGGCTGCAGTTACTGCCTGGCCATACACACCTACGTCGCTCGGCCGCCTCGGGAGCTCGGTCGATCCCAAGCGCGCCGCGGCCGCTCGCTTCGCGCAACAGGTGGTCGACAGCCGCGGGCGGGTCAGCGACGCGGAACTCGCGGGTTGCGAGGTGCGGGGTACACCGACCCGCAGATCCTGGCGATCGTCGCGCTGGCAGTGCGATTCCTGCTCACCAACTTCATCAACAACGTCAACCAGACCGACCTCGACATTCCGGCCGTCGGCTCGGTCGATGCGGCCGTGACCCAGTGAACCCGCACCCGGAGCCGACGGCCCGACGCGGCGAGCGAGAGCGCGATCGAGCACGTGTTCCGCGCCTGGCACGAAGCCGTGCCGGCCCGGGACGCGGACAAGGTCGTCGACCTCTATGCGGCAGACGGCGTCAAGGCGCTTCTCGCGGGCGATCTGCCTCGGCGGCGACAGGTATCAGCTTCCAGCGCATTAGCGAACTAATTGTCTGCGGCAAGAACTAGCTCCAACCCTACAAAGCACCGCCCCTCACCTACTGGTCGCAAGAAGAAGGAAGATTGACGTGGATCTCGACAAGCTTATGAACAAGCACCTCACCAGGGCTTTCGATCCTAGTAAAGCCATCCCAGAAGAAACCCTTCAGAAATTGTTGAGGTTTCTGCGGTCTACGCCGACATCGACGAACATTCAGCCCAACCACTTCTACGTACTCGCCACGGCCGAAGGCAAAGAGCGCCTCGTGGCCCACCTGGGGGAACGATTCCAAGACAACAGCGAGAAGATCCTGAACGCGTCGCACACCATTATCCTCACCACCCGGGCGGATCTACCCGACAGCCACCTCGAAGAGGTGTTCGCCAAGGAGACCGCCGACGGTCGGTTCCCCGACCCGGCGAAGCGCGCGCTGTGGCAGTCAATGACCCGCGACTTCCTCAACCTGCGCAACTACGGCTACAAGGATGTTAACCACTGGATGGAGAAACAGACCTACATGGCGCTGGGCATGACCATGATGGCGGCCGCTGAACTCGGCGTCGAAGCCATGCCGCTCGAAGGGTTCGACCCGACCAGCGTCGACAAGGGGTTCAAGATTCGCGAGGCCGGACACACCACGACAGTGCTGCTGGCGCTCGGTTACCCCGATCCGGCGAGGGTGTACAGCGACCCGATTTCACGCTTCGAAGCCGACCGGCTGTTCACCTTCGTCTGAATATCCCGGCATCGGAACGTGGTACCTGTGATCAAGCAGGTCGGCCGGGGCGGATCGCTCCGGCCGGCTTTCTCATCTGCGGTGGCAGCCCTGGCGGCCGCGTTCGTCGCGGTGGGCTCGACGATCCCGCTTTTCAACATCTACCGGGCCGAGGAGAGGTTCACCAACGCCGATATCTCGATGACCGTCGTCGCCTACTCCGCTGCCACGCTCACCACACTGTTGGTAATGGGACGGCTATCCAATCACCTGGGTCGCCGGCCCACCTCGATCGCGAGCCTCGGTCTGCTCGTGCTGGGCTGTCTGCTGCTGCTGAACGTGCACGACATCGGCACCCTGATCGCCGGTCGGCTCCTGATGGGCCTCGGGGCCGGGCTGGCCGGCACCAGCCTCACCTCCTACGTCGTCGATGCCGCACCGGCCAGGCCGGCCTGGTTGGCCTCCGTCGCCTCCAGCCAGACAGTCATGCTGGGTCTTGCCGTCGGCGCCATCGCGTCCGGAGCCTTGATCCACTTCGGCCCATGGCCACGCGAGCTTATCTACTTGGTTGCCATCGGCCTCCTCCTCCTGTCTTCCGTGCTCATCGCCATCAGCCCGGAGACTGAAACTCCGTCGCCGGGCGCTTGGCGATCACTGCGACCGGACGTACGCGTACCGGCCCGGGGCAGGCGTCTTCTCCCTGTCGCGGCCGCGGTGTTCCTGGCCACCTGGGCGACCGGGGCCTTCTACCAGGCCTTCGTGCCCGCACTGGTCGAAGATCAACTTCGCACCCGCAGCCCGCTCGTCCTCGGACTGGTGTTCGCCGACATGGCACCCAGCGCTCTCGCTGCTCCAATCGAGGGCCGGTTCACACCCGCGGCGGCCCAACGCATCGGCATGATCATCTTCCTGACCGGATGGATCGGCATCATCACCGCGACCGCCACCGGCACACTGGCGTTGTTCATCGCCGCAACCATCGTGCCGGCGCCAGCCAAGGCATCGCTATCAGCGCCGCCACGCGCGGCCTGCTGCATGGCAGCACCCCGGCCGACCGGGCATCGATCTTCGGCGTCATCTACCTCATCTGTTACAGCGCCGCCACGTTCCCCAGCCTCATCTCCGGCCAGCTCTCCAACAGCTTCTCGCTACCGCAGATCGCCCTCGGATACGGCGCACTCGCCCTCCTCGCGACGCTGTTCGCTGTTTTCGCTGCACGTAACCCATGCACCGACACGAGCGGGAGCAGCCAGCTCGGTGAGTGGTCATGACGAACCTCACCGTCATCCGGATCTCACTCGACCAGGAGCAGGTCGCCGCCGGCACTCGTCGACGCTCGCGCTGACTCGGCAGCAGCACGATTGGAGTGTCGGGCGTCGATCAGATCGGCATCGGTGGCCGTTCGCGAGAGGTGCTCGGCCACGAAGGAGCAGATTGCGGTGATCGTGCCCTCGCGGGCGCGGATCTCGTCGAGCACTCGCCGCACCGTCGCGCCTGCCACGCCTTGGCGTTGATGACTCGATTCCACCTCGGCGTGCAGTAGGGCGTACCGGTTGGGCTTCAGGTAAGGGTAGTAAAGCCAGCCGAGTGCGGTCTTGGTCTGCCGGAGATACCCAGGTGGCGTTCGAGATCTACGGGACCCGGGAACCGCCAAGGCGGTCGGCAGGCGACAGCCTGTGCGTGACCTCGCCGAGATGCGGGAACTGGTCCGAGACTGGGATCTGCAGTCGTCGCGGAGCCCTGTGCCACAGGGTCTGTGGGCAGTGGAGGCGGCCGACGACGGCCAGTTTCTCGGCGGCGCGACCCTGCCTCCCTTGAGTCCGCGCACACGCCGTCACGCCGTGAGGAACGACTTCACGTGGTCAAGCGCCATATCGAGGGCGATCTCCATGGGCTTGATGTCATGCGCTGTCTCAGCGAGGAGGTACCCGCCTTGCAAGGCGGCCATCAGACCCGTGGCAAGTTTCTCCGGGTCGGCATCAGGCTTGAGCGCCCCGCTGTCCCGCATCCGCCGCAGGCCGGCGGCGAGCAGCCCTTCCCATTCCGCGAACGACTCGGCGAGGGTGGCGCGGGCCTGGTCGTCCTGGTCGGCGAGCTCGCCGGCCAGCGAGCCGAGCGCACAGCCGTAGGCGCCGTTCCGCAACGCGTTTCGCTGCACCAGTGCGTCGCGCCAGCGAACCAGACCGCGGAACGACTTCAAGCGTTGAAGGTAGCCGCGTTCACGCTCGAGGACCTGCTCGGTCCGCGCCGCGACGACGGCGCGGACCAGTTCTTCCTTGTCCGGGAAGTGGTTGTAGAGCTGAGATTTACTGGTATTGCTCGCAGCCCGGACGTCGTCCAGCGTGGTCGCGTTCACGCCTTTCACGTACATCAGCTCGACGGCAGCCGCCACGATGCGGGCGCGGGTGGCGGCCCCACGTGGCGTCAGCCTCCGCCCCGGCTGTGCGTTCTCCGGCCTGCTCACAGGCCTCAGGCTACCCTTTTTGCGCACAGCTGCCGCCGCACGGCTACATCGTCCCCGTGGCCACGGGTCTGCCATCCAGCCCCTTCGTCGTCATCTTAAGTGGACGATAGACGCGTTCGTATTAAGGAACGTGGTGGGTGGATGCGCGTTCGAATCGACATGACGATGGACACTTCGCTGGGCGGCTTACTCTCGTCGCCGACCACGGTGAAACTGTCCGGTATCTGGTGGCCCACCCGCCGCGGGAACGACCCAGCCCCTGGACCGCCTGGCGGGCGTCGGGTTTCGCAGAAAGCGACGGGGTGAGTCGGCACCGTCTCTCCAGCAGGACAAGGCCGAAGTCGTCCGTGCGGTACTGACCAGGCGGGAGATCGGTGTCGTCACGTCTGCGGCCGCCGGAACCACGCGTGATCACCGCCATGCAGCCCTCTTCATGTGGCAGGACGGCCGCAACCCCACCGCCACCCACTTCCACTCGGCCTGTCCATCCCGATGTGGTACCCGCCCACGGCGACGTCGACGCCGGCGAGGGATCCGGTGATGAGGTCCTCCGCGATGAGGGCGTAGTCACACACAGGGGAAACTGGACTATTTTGTCCATAGATGCCGTAGTATTCATCGGCGAGCCTCCACTGCCCGGTGGCCTGGTGTCGCGAGTTTAAGCCGGTGCAGCCGTATGTCCCCGTTTGGGCAGCTGCCTGTATGCTGGAGCATCAATGGACGATATAGTCCATAGGCCATCGCGCAGAGCGTTGGCTGCGAGGACTGGATGCAGGGAGTGCCGGATGAAGGCGATCGTGGTGACGGACCAGGCTGCGGGAACGGCCGGGATGACGCTGGTGGAGCGGCCCGAGCCGCGGGCAGCGATCAACGATGTCGTGGTGCAGGTTCATGCGTCGGGGTTCGTCCCGACTGAGATGGAGTGGCCCTCGACCTGGACCGATCGCGCCGGCCGTGACCGGACGCCGTCGGTCCCCGGGCACGAGGTTGCCGGAGTGGTCGCCGCTGTCGGCTATGGCACGACGGGGCTGTCGGTGGGACAGCGGGTGTTCGGCATCACGGACTGGCATCGCGACGGCACCCTGGCGGAGTACGTGGCCGTCGAGGCGCGCAACCTCGCGCCGCTGCCGGGCGACGTCGGCTTCACGGTGGGCGCGAGCCTGCCGATCTCGGGCTTGACCGCATGGCAAGGGCTGTTCGAGCACGGCCGCCTTCAGGCGGGGCAGACCGTCCTTGTGCACGGCGCGGCCGGCGCGGTCGGGACGATGGTGACGCAGCTCGCACACGAGTTCGGGGCCTACGTGATCGGCACCGGACGCGCGGCCGACCGTCAAAAGACGCTCGACTTCGGCGCGCGAGAGTTCATCGACCTTGAGAACGAGGCGCTGGAAGACGCCGGCAGCGTCGACCTGGTGTTCGACGTCATCGGCGGTGACGTCCAGAGGCGGTCCGCACGCCTGATTCGAGCCGGAGGAACGCTCGTGTCCGTCGTCGGGCCGACCGATGTGCGGCCCACCGACGGCTTGGCGGTCGACTTCGTCGTCGAGTCCGATCGTGCCCAACTGGGCGAGATCGCGCAGCGGATACGGGATGGACGACTGCGGACGAACATCGGCGACATCGCGACCCTCGACAACGCCGTCGCGGCCCTCAACCCGACCGAGCGCCGCAAGGGAAAGACGATCATCAACGTTCGCCCATAAGGAGAGCGTCTTCGAGAAGGTCGGGCCATCAGTGGACGTGGTCAGGAGGCCGGATTCCGCGCCGCTCGGCACGGCTCTTCTCGGTCGTGTCGGTGTGCGGGTCGCGTGCAGCGAGGATGGTGAACAGGGCGGCGTCGATGGCGAGTCGGCATAGCCGAGGGCGATCTGTGGTAGCGAGAAGGTGTTGGCCGGTGATCTTCTCGCACGGCTGAGCATCGAGCAGTTGCCGTAGAACCGTGTCGGCCGCGGGTCGACGGCGTCCCACCGACTCGCCTTCCCTGCGCGTAGCCACACCCGGCGGCGTCCGTGGGTCATTCTTCGATCCGCACGCCCGCCTTGGCTAAGCGACGGGCGTCGCCAGTGGGATCCGCCCGGCCGGCTCTTGGCAAATCGGCCGCCGCCACCAAGCCGCACACCGGAACGGGCGGCCGACCGTCGGTCGCACCATGACGGCCGCGCCGACCACTGGGATCGATGGGCTTCTTCCTTAGCCGCCCGCTCAGGCGTTCGTGTTCAACACTCTGACCCTGCGTCAGGCGCCAGAGGCGCCCAGTGGGCTCATCGGCGTCGGCGGGCACGGTCGTCGCACGCCGGACGACCGGCGATCCACCCGGGGACGGTAACGGATCCAAGGTGGTCCATAACCACCGCATCGCCCATTGGAGCAGGTCTTGTACGCCGGCCGGCGGCGTGAAGGGGGGATTACGGCTTCTCCGGCAGAACAGCCTCCTTCGCTTCCGGATGTTCCCAGGGGCCGATGAACTCGCGACTGCGCAGCTGAGCCTGACTCTTAGGATCCCGATGGTCTCGGGCGGGTCACCGCCCGGTCAGGATCATGGAATCAGTGCCTGAGCCGACACCGGGATTCCATTGATACATGTGCCGCCTATGACCTGTGTGTCGCCTACGATCTCTGGGCTGGACCGCGGCTCGCGCATCCTGCACGGATGGGTGATGCGGAGGTCGTGGCCTCTTAGCAGTATCTAGTCATCGCCGCTTGTAGCTCGCGGTGACGGTGACCGATCGAGCTGGGGCCGCAATGGGGGGCGGCGCTCAGATCGTCGGCCAGGCCGACCGATGGTCGTGCTGATGTCGCCGCTCGGAGCTCGCGGTGACGGCGTACCGGCCGGGCCCAGGTTCAGGGGGCTGGGCCCGGCCGGTGCACCGGAAGACCATGCTTGACGGCAACGTGGATACGTCACCGCCGGGTGCCGTATGCGCCGCGGCGCTCACCCGTCCGCAGGTCAACGAGGTGGTGAGGGTCTCAACCGGGTAGGCTCTTGGCGTGTCTGACGGAAATCCGCCGGGCGTGTGGCCGTCGGTTCCAGACACCTCGGCCCGAGTCGACCTCGGGCGATGTTCGCGGCGTGGCTGGCGTGGCCGGGACTGCGAGTGGCAGGTCATTTCGGGTCTGCTGCGGGCGGCCGGGAGCGGCCGCGGTGGGGTGTTGCTGGTCGAGGGTGAGTCGGGCGTGGGCAAGAGCCGCCTGCTCGCCGAGGCGGTCGAGGCCGCGGCGGGATTGGGGTTCGTGCTCGCCCGGGGTACGGCGGATGAGTCAACCCAGTTGGCGCCGCTGAAGCCGCTGATGTCAGCGTTCGGGGAGTCCACTCAGACCTTGCTTGGCTCTCGGGGGATTACGCCCGCGGACATGCGGTTGCGGCTGGTGGATGAGTTGCAGGACCGGCTGGAGAACCGGGCCGCGGATGGCCCGCATCTGGTCACGCTGGATGATCTGCAGTGGGCCGATCCGATGACGCTGCTGGCATTGCGCTCGTTGATACCCGAGCTGGCGTCGTACCCGCTGGTGTGGATCTTGTCTCGTACGATCGGCAGTGGCGGTTCGGGGCTGGACCGGTTGTATGAGGTTCTCGAACGCGATGGCGCGACGCGGCTGATGCTGGAGGCGCTGGGCGACCAGGCCGTGGCCGAGGTCATTACCGACATGCTCGATGCGGCGCCGGATTCGGAGTTGCTCGCGCTGGCGGCCGGGGCGGGAGGCAATCCGTTCTTGCTCATGGAATGGCTTGAGGGACTTCGCGACGAGGGCGCGATCGAGATCAGCGACGGTCACGCGCGTCTGGTCTCCCGGCGGCTGCCGCGCCGGGTGCAGGAGATCGTGCGTAGGCATTGTGAGGGTTTGTCCTCACCTACGCGCCATCTGCTGCAGGTCGCGGCCATCTTGGGCCGCTGCTTCGACGCGAACGACCTCGCGGACATGCTCGGCGAGCCGCCCAGCCGGCTGCTGCCGGCGCTGGAGGAGGCCGAAGCGGCTAGATTCGTGGTGCCGGCTGGGGACCAGCTGGCCTTTCGGCATGACCTACTGTGGCGGGCCGTGGCCGAGACCGTTACTGCGTCGATGCGCCAAGCCTTGCACCGTCAGGCGGCGCAGATGCTGTTGGAGCGTGGCGGGTCGGCCATTCCCGCCGCAGCGCACCTGATGCGTAGTATGCGGCCGGGGGACACAGCCGCTCTGGAGGGCCTTGACCGGGCGGTAGGTGAGGTGTTGCCGTCTTCCCCGCAGACTGCGGCCGATCTGGCCGTCCGGGCGCTCGACCTCACCGCGCCGTCGGCTCCCGGCCGCTTCGACCGTACGGTAACCGCCGTCTACGCTCTTGCGGCGGCCGGGCGGCTGGCCCAGGCGGCGGAGCTTGCTCGCACCGCGCTGAGCCAGACCACGCTGCCTGAGCAGACCTCCCAGCTGCGCTACGTACTGGCCTACGTCCTGATGCTGGCCGGCCGACCGGAGGAGGCGGTGGCCCAGGCGCGGTCGGCGCTCAGCCAACCGGACCTTTCCGGTGAGCTACGAGGCCTCACCGAACAAGTGCTGTTCCAAGGGCTGTTCGCCAGCCGCGACCGTCGACGAGGGCGAGAGCGGGCACAGACCATCGTGGCCGCCGCCGAACGCCACGACCCTCCCGCCCGGGTCGGGGCTCACATACTGCTCGCCGGGGTCGGCTGGGCGGAGGGACGGGCCGCCGATGCGATCGGTCACCTCCGCGAGGCGGTACGCATCGCAAGCGGCGGCCCGATCCAAGCCCAGCACGCGCACCCGCGCCTGCTCCTGGCCAACGCACTTACGTCCATGCGGCAGTTGGGGGAGGCCGAGGCCGTGATCCAGGCCGTCGACCAGGAGATAACAGCGCTCGGCCACACCGCATATGCCGCCAGTCCCGCGATCTGCCGAGCCCGGCTGCGGCTCGCCTCCGGCCGGCTTGACGACGCCGCGGCCGAGGCCGAAGCCGGGCTGGCCATGGCCGACCAGCTGGGCATGCATGCATTCGATTTCCTGGGGCTCGCAGTGCTCGCCATCGTCGCAGCGTGCCGCGGCGACATCGAGACCGCCGCCAGGCACGCCGAGCTTTACAGGTCTCGACGTCAGGCAGGTCAAGGCGAGCTGTACGGACGCGTTTGGTGCGAGTGGGGTATGGCGCTGGTGACCGAGGCCCGAGCCGGCCCGGATAAGGCGATCGACGTGATCAGCGACACAATCGCCATTGCCACGGAACGACAGTGGCTGCTCATGACCGAACCCGGCGCCGCGGGCTGGCTGACCCGGACCCTGCTCGCCGCCGGCGACCGCTCCGCCGCCGAGACCATTGTGGTCACCGCCGAACGTCTCGCCGAAGACAACCCCGACTTCCCCACGCTTGCCGCCTCGGCCGGCCACGCTCGCGGCATCCTCCACCGCGACCTCGCTGCCCTGGCCCGCGCCGCCGCCACCCACGTGGGTCCGTGGACCCGTGCTTCGGCCGCCGAAGATCTGGGCGTCCTGCACGCTCATGCGCCTGGCGGCTCCGGCCACGACGCGGCGATCCACAGCCTGGACCAGGCGCTTCAGGACTACCAGCGAACCGGCGCACTGCGGGATGCAGCCCGCGTCCGCGCCAGGCTACGCAAGCTCGGCATAAGACGCCGCCACTGGCGTCAACCCGAACGCCCGGTCTCCGGATGGGACAGCCTCACCGACACCGAACGCAACGTCGCAACACTGGTCGCCCAAGGACTCACCAACCCGCAGGTCGCCACCCAGATGTTCATCTCGCCACACACGGTCAAGTTCCACCTCCGCCAAGTCTTCCGCAAACTCGACGTCGGCTCCCGCGTCGAACTCGCCAGGCTCGCCGCCGACCAGACCTCGGACCTGTGATTGAGGCGATCGGACTCGGCCTCACCACGGCGCATCACCATCCCCTCTGCGGACCTCGTTCTGGAGAGCCTGTCGAACCGGATGAGACGTCGGGCCACCTGCGCGGTTCATGGAGCAGGGTGGCGATCCGGCGGCCCTGGATCACTGCGGCGGTGCCGTCGTGGCCTTGTCCTGCTCGGGAGACGGCGCCGACTCGTTCCGTCGCTTTCGGCGCTGGAATCCGTACCTCCACCGGCGGCGGGAACGACCGCGTGGGCTCGCCACATCCTCTGCCCGATTGGGTGATACGGAGGTCACGGCCTTCTGCGCAGTATTCAGGTGTCGCCGCTGGGAGCTCGTGGTGACGGCGACCCGACCAGCTGGGCCCGTATGGGGGCGGTGCTCAGATCGTCGGGCAGGCCGGCCGATGGTCGCGCGGATGTCACCGCTTCGAGCTCGCGGTGCGGGGGCGGCCGGGCCCCAGCCCAGGTTCGGGGGGCGGGCTGGGGCCCGGCCGGCTCGTCGGCGACAACAAGGCAAAGAGGGGCCTCTGCCGTGTCTCACGGACATTCATGACGACCGTCGGGATATGCGGGCCCGGATACCAAGCCGGAGGAGTCCGCCATGTCCGAACACGATCCCGCGCCCGTCTTGGAACCGGAGGCCGCCGCCTTCGCCAAGGCCATGTCCAAGCCGCCGTTCCTTTTCGACCTCGGCCCCGTCAAGGCCCGCAAGGCCGTCGATCTGCTGCAGGCGGGTGCCGTCAGCAAGCCCAAGGTCGCCGAGGAGTGGGTGAGCGTCCCTGGCGGGCCCACCGGAGCCGTCCGTACGCGGGTGATCAAGCCGGAAGGAGCCGACGGGCCGCTGCCGGTGGTGCTGTACATCCACGGCGGCGGAGTCTTCGGTAACGCCCACACACACGACCGGCTGGTACGGGAGCTGGCCGTTGGTGCCGGAGCGGCCCTGGTCTTCCCCGAATACACCCTGTCGCCGGAGGCGCGCTACCCGGTCGCGATCGAGCAGAACTATGCGGTCTCCCGCTGGATCGTCACCAACGGCGCCGACGAGGGGCTCGACGCTACGCGGCTGGCGGTTGCCGGTGATTCCGTCGGCGGCAACATGGCCGCCGCGCTGACCCTGATGGCCAAGGAACGTCGCAACGTTCCCTTGGTGCAGCAGGTGCTGTTCTATCCGGCCACCGAGGCGAACTGCGACACCGGCTCCTTCCACCGGTTCGCCGAGGGCTACTTCGTGCGCCGCGAAGAACCGCAGTGGTTCTGGGACCAGTACACCACCAGCGAGGACCAGCGCGCCGAGATCACCGCTTCACCGCTGCGCGCCACCATCGGACAACTCGCCGGCCTGCCCCCGGCTCTGATCATTACCGCCGAGGCCGACGTATTGCGTGACCAGGGCGAGGCCTACGGCAACAAACTCCGCGCCGCCAACGTCCCCGTCACCGCTGTCCGCTACCAGGGCACCGTCCACCACTTCATGATGCTGAACGCGCTGCGAGGGACCTACGCCGCCGAAGCCGCAACCACCCAGGCCATCACCGTGTTGGGGAGGGCCCTCGAGATCGCATGAGCGCGGCAGCGCGGTGAGGCCCGGTTGGTCGCCGCGACACCACACCCGCCCGGGGCGCACGCCGTCGGCATCGCTCCGGTGACCGGCGCCGCTACCGGGGACCTCGGACCTGCACCCGCCGTCCCTGCGACGGCCGAGCCCGGCGACCCGACGGCGACGCGTCATGAACCGCCCATCCCGCCCGGCAACGTCCGGCTCGGCGCGTGGGGCTCTGTGCGGGCCAGGTCGCGAGCACGGCGCGGCCCGGCGATGTTGCGGCGCTGCAGGGCGGCGAAGTCCAGCCGTCCGGTTGGTCCCAGCGGACGATCTCTCCGTCCACCATGGTTTGGGCGGGTAGGCGGTCCGCGACCGCGGCGGCGATTTCGTGAAGGCGTCGGTGAGCGGCCTGGCGTGCCGGGACCACAGGCGGACGGTCTTGTGTCGAAAAGACACCCAGCGCTCGATGGACTCATGGGGTGTTGAGCGGCCGGTGGCGTGTTCGCTGCAGGATGCCGAGTTCGACCACCTGGTCAGTCTTGAGCTCGGCGGCGACCCGAATGATCCGCGGAACCTGTGGGTGGAGCCTCCCTCCCCGGGCCACGCCCCGGGCAGTGGACCGAACAACCCCAAGGACACGGTCGAGAACGATCTGCACGCCGCGATCTGCGCAGGCCGGGCTGTCCGCCGCCCAGCAGGCGATCGCCACCGATTGGACCACCGCCGAGTCCAAGCTCGGCCTCGCCCGAGGTTGAGCGTGCGGCCGTCGACCGCACACTCGGTGCCGTATGTGCGGCGGCGCTTGGCGGGAAATCTTCCCCCAGCTTGGGGGAAGACTGCCGTCCAGCCAGGGCCAGCTGACGTACATGCTGGCACGATCTGTGCTCTCGGGCTCAGCACGCCGAGCCGAACACCACGTCGACGGCTGACGGAGCCGCCGGGGAGGCTGCGGACGGCGCGCCTGATGCGGAGCGACCGCCCGGGCCACTTGGCTTACTCGCTTTACCCGCTTTGTTCCGTCTGACGCGCCCCCCGTGTTCGCCCGAGCGGCCTGACATCGGTGAGTCGGCCGTGGCGTGTGCGCCGACCACGGTTAGGGTCTGTCCAGTTAACGGCACCTCTCTGCTCGCAGCGGCTTGACACAGAGAGGTGCCGAAAACCGTACTGTGAGGATCTTGGCGTGCCGCCTCGGGCCGCAGCCTGACCCGAAAACCGACTGGCCTCGTGTGTGCCTTGGGACTGATCTGTCGGCCGCGCGCCTGGGGCGGTGCTTGCTGCCGCCGGACCGATGAGACGTGTCCCGATAGGGGCCTTGCCGCACTGCGCATCCTCACAGTACTGACCGCCTGATCGGGCCGGCGACAGCCAGGCCCCGACCGCGCCTCGATCAGGAGAGAACAACCGTGCCCGGCACCCCCAAACCCGTCTCCATCCCTTCGGCCACCGATGATCCGGAAGTGATCGTGGGAGTAGACACCCACAAGGACTTCCACGTC
>NZ_BAABHJ010000021.1:0-34494 GCF_039542035.1 Actinoallomurus liliacearum | reverse complement strand
CCGCCACCGACGAACAGCAGCGAGACGGGGACGGAACCATCCCCGCAGGCGCGGGGCCGACGCCGCCACCGACGAGCAGCAGCGAGACGGGGACGGAACCATCCCCGCAGGCGCGGGGCCGACGCCGCCACCGACGAGCAGCAGCGAGACGGGGACGGAACCATCCCCGCAGGCGCGGGGCCGACTCGTCGAGCAGGTCTACAAGACCAACGGCCCGGGAACCATCCCCGCAGGCGCGGGGCCGACAACTGCGCGCCCGCCGCATCTAACTGCGCAAGAGAACCATCCCCGCAGGCGCGGGGCCGACCGTCTGCGATGCCAGGTACTTCGTGCGGCGCAGGAACCATCCCCGCAGGCGCGGGGCCGACGGCGTACGGCAGGGCGAGCGCCCGGAGGACGGGGAACCATCCCCGCAGGCGCGGGGCCGACCTGATCGGGCTGAGTCACGACGTCATGGCGCGGGAACCATCCCCGCAGGCGCGGGGCCGACTACGGGCTGATGGCTCCCCTCATCACGTGGAAGGAACCATCCCCGCAGGCGCGGGGCCGACAGCAGATCCCCGACCTCACCTGGCCGACCAGCGGAACCATCCCCGCAGGCGCGGGGCCGACTCGGTGATGCTGGACATGCTGTCCCTCCTGGGGGAACCATCCCCGCAGGCGCGGGGCCGACACGAATCGGCCGAGGGCGTCGTGTAGGCGGCCGGAACCATCCCCGCAGGCGCGGGGCCGACGGCGGCGACGACGAACGTGAGGGTGTCCTCGGGGAACCATCCCCGCAGGCGCGGGGCCGACCCGACGGCGGGTTCGCCGTCCCAGCGGAGTCCGGAACCATCCCCGCAGGCGCGGGGCCGACTGAAATCTCACTGACTATCCGCGTCAGTGAGGAGAACCATCCCCGCAGGCGCGGGGCCGACGTTCGGGGGCAGCCGATCTCGCCTGGTGCTGCCGAACCATCCCCGCAGGCGCGGGGCCGACTACTCGTAGAACGTCGCGACGAGCGTGATCGGGGAACCATCCCCGCAGGCGCGGGGCCGACCACCGCCCGCTCGATGCGCGCGTCCAACACGCCGGAACCATCCCCGCAGGCGCGGGGCCGGCATCTCCAGGGGGATGCGCAGGAGGTAGGAGAAGGAACCATCCCCGCAGGCGCGGGGCCGGCACTTGCTCACCTGGTGGTTTGGCGGCGAGGGGAGTTGTTTTTGTTCGGTTGGTGGGTCGCGGATCGGTCTGCTGCCAGGTGGTTTTTCATTCTCGGTCTGGGGGGAGTGGGGTCGTGGTGGAGGGGTTTTGTCGGTGGGGGTGTCTAGGGTGCGTGCTGTTGGTGACCGACGTTAGCCGGATGGTAGCGGGGGTGTGTGGTGTACGGGCTGGGGCCGGATACGGAGCGGCAGTTAGGTGTGTTGTGGGGAAAGTCGGCGCGGCGGGCCGGGGGGACGAAGAATCTGCTGTTGTCGCATCTGCTGGATACGGCGGCGGTCGCGGAGCTGATCTGGGATCGGTATCTGGCGGTCTCGGTGAAGCGGATGCTGGATGAGGTCGCCGGTGGGCCGGGGTTGGGGCGGCGGTTCTTCGCGTGGTTGTGCGGGGTCCATGACTGCGGGAAGGCGACGCCTGCATTTCAACATGTGGATGAGGATGCGGCGGATGCGGTCTGGCGGGCCGGCCTGACCTGGGATCGGCATGTCGTGAAGAAGTCTCGTCGGCGGCATGACAAGGCGGGTGGGGAGCTGATCCGCCGGGCGCTTGCCCAGGCGGGCTGGGGCGAGGATCAGATCGGGTGGGTGTGGCCGCTGGTGGCGGGCCACCATGGGTCCTTCCCGTCGCTGGGACAGCTCCGGGATCGGACGCGGGGGCAGCTTCAGGGCAAGGGGCGGGTGTGGGCGCAGGCGCAGTCCGCGTTGGTGACGGTGTTCACCAAGGAACTCGGTTTCGCTGATCTGGCGCAGGTGCAGCCGAAGACCATCCCGAGTCGTGCAGCTCAGCTGCAGCTGAGTGGGTTCGTGGTGATGGCGGATTGGATCGCCAGCGATGAGCGGTACTTCGTCGGCATCGATGAGCTGGAGAAGGTGAGCATGTCGGCCGCGCGAGGGCGTGCGGTCGCGGCGTGGCAGCAGTTGGGCCTGCGCGGGGGCTGGGGGACGCTCGCGTTTCCGGGTGCAGGGCTGTTCGGTGAGCGTTTCGGGTGTGAGCCGCGCCCGTCGCAGGTGCAGGCGTTGGAGGTGGCCCGGCGGATGGGCGGACCGGGGTTGATGGTCCTGGAGGCGCCGATGGGGGAGGGGAAGACGAACACGGCCCTGGCGGTGGTGGAGGTGCTGGCGGCCCGGTTCGGTGCGGACGGAGTGTTCGTCGGGATGCCGACCCAGGCGACGAGCGATCCGATGTTCACCAAGGTCCGCGACTGGGTGGCGAAGGTTAGTCCAGGGCTGGAGAGCCAGGTGGCGCTGCTGCATGGCAAGCGCCGGTTCAACAGTGAGTGGCGTGAGCTGCTTGCGGCGGCCGGGGAGGATCCGGCCGGTCATCACGGCGGGGTCCAAGAAGACGAGTACGGCCTGGAAGTCGAGGACTGGTGGAACGAGCCGGGCTGTTGTGAGGAACGGAAGGTCCCGGCGGAATGGTTTTTGGGCCGGATGCGGGGGTTGTTGAGCCCGTTCGTGGTCGGCACCATCGACCAGTTGCTGTTCGCCGCCACCCGGACTCGGCATGTGATGCTTCGGACGGCCGGCTTGGCTGGCAAGGTCGTGGTGCTCGATGAGGTGCATGCGGCCGATGTGTACATGTCGCAGTTCCTGATGGAAGGGCTGCGATGGCTCGGTCAGGCCGGGGTCCCGGTGGTGCTGTTGTCGGCGACTCTTTCGCCGGCGCAGCGGCGTGATCTTGTGGCCGCCTACCTGGCCGGTGCGTCCTCGCTCGAGGCCGCCGATGTCTCGGGTCTGACGGAGCCGACCGGGTATCCGAATGTGACTGCGGCCTGGCAGGGCGCGGACGGCCCGCAGTTCCTGGCGGAACACACCACGTCCTGGCGCAAAGACCTGGACGTGCGCATCCGAGTCCTTCCTGAACCAGCGGCCGGCAGGCCGGTCACCGGCAGGGACGGGGCTTCAGCGGTGTCGGCGGGCGATCGGGCGGTGACCGATCTGCTGGAGGACCGGCTGCGAGACGGCGGGTGCGTCCTGGTGATCCGTAACACCGTGCAGCGAGCCCAGGACACCTACACTGCTCTGCGCGCACGCTTCGGGGATGACGTGCGTTTGCTGCATGGCCGGCTTCACGCTGAGCATCGGGCCGAGCGAACCGAGGAGTGTTTGAGGCTGCTCGGGCCGCCGGGACCGGACCGGCCACCGCGCCCAGGCCGGCTGATCGTGGTGGCGACGCAACTGGCTGAACAGTCCTTCGATGTGGACGCAGATCTGCTGGTCACCGATCTGGCGCCGATCGACCTGCTGCTGCAGCGTATCGGTCGTCTGCACCGCCACCGCGGCACCGTACGGCCGGCTCTCCTGAAGAGCCCTCAGGTCGTCGTCACCGGGTTCAACCCGCGCCGAAGTGATCCTCCGGAGATCCTGCCATCCAGTAAGGGGATTTACGGCTCCTACCTTCTGCTGCGGACGGCCGCTTCGGTGCTGGCCGCAGCCGCCGGGGAGTGGTCGGTTGCCGGCCAGGTACCGGACCTGGTCCGGCGGGTGTATGACGCCGAGCAGCCGGTGGTGCCGGCTCGGTGGGCCGACATCGAGCACACGGCCTACCAGGAGTGGGGCGATACTCGACGACTGCGTGCGGAGCGCGCGGCGCCGTTCTTGCTCACCCGCATCGGTGAGCATGCGAACACGACGTTGGATGGCCTGCATTACGGCGGTTCACCGGCGAGCTTGCAGGAAGAGCAGTTCCAGGCTCTAGTTCGTGACGGCGAGCCCAGCATCGAGGTCATTCTGGTGCGTCGGGACGCCTCCGGTTTTTGGACGTTGAAAGGCCGGTCGCTCGGCGTTAACGGGGATGCGTCGGCGGATCTGGTCGAGGAGGTCTTGGCTGCCACCGTGCGGCTGCCGTCGAAACTGACCGCTGCTGCGGAGGCTGATCTGAGGCCGTTGGAGGGCTGGCGTGACGACCCGTGGCTCCGCTACAGCCACGCGCTGGTTCTCGAGGAGTCCGGCGGTGCGGTGATCGGCGGTCACACGGTGCGCTACGACGACGAACTCGGGTTGGTCGTCGACGCCTCACCGTAAACGGCCAGGGCCCGCGTGGCGGTGACCACGCGAGCCCTGTCCTCCCCCCGCTGGTGCGGGGCCGAGCACTGCTCGCCGAAACGCAACCGATAGCCGCCTAAGAACAGCTACGGGCCATCCCCGGGCAGAAGCGGCCGCCACCGGCCACATGCGGGGCCAAAGGAATCAGAGCATTTCCCGGGCGAACACGGCGCTGGTTTGAGACTCTACTCATCGAACCTCCAGCAAGTCGCCACCGAAGAAGAGCTACTTGAGGTGATCTATGCCCACCTTCAGTCTCATCCATGAGCCCTGGCTCTGGGTGCGCCTTCGCGGAGGAGAACGTGAACTCCTCAGCCTCATCGACGTGCTCTGGTGCTCTCATGAGATCGACGACCTCATCGTGGAGTTGCCGACGCAAAAGCCCGCGATCCTGCGCCAAGTGCTGCTACCGGTTCTGGCCGGCGCCCTCGGCCTCCCCGCCGACCACAAACAGTGGGTCCGACGGTTCACCGCTGGCCGGTTCACCGACGCCGAACGCGACCAGATTCACCATTACCTCGACGAACGCCAGGAACGCTTCGACCTGTTCCATCCGCAGACGCCCTTCGCCCAAGTCGCCGATCTGCGTTCGGCCAAGGGGGAGACCAAAGGCACTGCGCTGATCGTGGCCACCGCAGCACAGGGCAACAACGTGCCGTTGTTCGCCTCGCGCACCGAAGGCGACCCGCTCCCGCTCACCCCCGCCCAAGCCGCGCGCTGGCTGATTCACACCCACTGCTGGGATACCGCCGCGATCAAGACCGGTGCGGTCGGCGACCCGCAGGTCAAGTCCGGCAAGACCGTCGGAAACCCGACCGGCCCGCTAGGGCAGCTCGGTGTGGTCACCCCGGGCGGCCGCACCCTGTTCGAGACGCTCCTGCTGAACTCCCCGATCGGGTCAGCGGCCATCGCGGGGACCGCGCACTGGGAACGCCCCATTGCTGGCCCGACCTGGCAGATGCGAGCCCCGGACGGTCTGCTGGACCTGTGGACCTGGCAGGCCCGCCGCATCCGGCTCTTCCCGGAAGAAACACCGGAGGGAATCCGCGTCAGCCGTGTCCTGGTCGCCGCAGGGGATCGTCTCGCCGGATTCGAGGACCTGGAGTGGCACACCGCCTGGACCTACCCCAAGGCACGCCGCACCGGCACGGTCCGCCGCCCACGCCGCCACGTTCCGGGCAAAGCGATCTGGCGGGGCCTGGATGCCCTGCTCACCCTCGAACCACCACCGCAGGATGAGGACGCCTACCAGACGAGCCGCCTGCTCATCCAGCTCGCCGACCTTCAAGAACACGGGACGATCACCGGGGACTACCCGCTGCAGCTCGAGACGTTCGGGATCGCGTACGGGACCCAGTCCGCGGTCATCGAAGACGTCTTGCACGACGCGATCCCGCTCCCGGTCGCCGCACTCCACACCGACAGTGACGCCTACCTTCTCCTGCTCGAGGCAAGCCAGCAAGCCGAGAACCTGGCGCGCGCCGTCAACGGCCTGTCCGCCGACCTGCGCCGGGCCGTCGGAGCCGACCCGATTCCCTGGGATAAGGGACAGCGGCCCGGCGAACTGGTTCTGCACGCCCTGGACCCGCTGATCCGCCGCCTGCTGGCCGGCGTACGCCACGCGGGCGATGACATCGCAGTGCTCCAGCGCGGGCAACTCGCCTGGGAGAAAGCCGCCTACCGCGAAACACGACAGGTCGCCGAGCCGTTGTTCGCCGCCGTGCCAGCAAGCGCCTTCATCGGCCGCGAAGCCAAACAAGGCGGCAAGACCGCCACCTACAGCCTCGGCTCGGCCGAGCGTGACTTCCGCCGCCGGCTCAACCAGATCCTGCCCAGAGCCGCCGAAGACCGAGCCGAAGTCAACCGCTCTCAGGCGGCCGACCTGACATCTGAAGGATGAGGACCGCGCTATGCCCGAACCGAGCAAGCCCCGTTACTGGAACCGGTACGTCGACCACGACGGCCGATGGCGCAAAGACCCCCGGACCGGAACGGCGATGCGCCCGCCGGGTGAGGACCTGGCCGCGCTGCGCGCCGGGCTCGGCCGAGACGCCGTGACCGTCCCGCAACTGTGGCCGTTCTACACCTGCCCCGTCGATGACCGGCTCGCCCGCAGGGACCAGGTCAGCGAGGAGCAGGATGCCGAGCACGCTGCCCTGGCCCTGTACGGGCTGCACCAGCAAGGCCAGGACAACCCGATGCACCGCCGGGACGTCAGCCTCGGCAAGGCCCTGCGGGCGCTACGCCACAGCGGCAAGTTCAGCGAAGAAGCCGTGGACGCCCGCGTCGCCGCCGCCGTGGCCGCCACCAGCGTCCCCGCCTTGCTGATGCGCCTACGCGGGCTGGTCACCCAGCTGCGCGCCGTCAACCAGCCGCTGGACTACGACGCCCTGATGGCCGACATCCACCGCTGGCACCGGCCCCCCTCCCGCCAGCTCGTCCGCCGAGGCTGGGGCCTGGGCTACCACGCCTGGGCCCAAACACAACCCGCCCCCGACAGCCCCTCCGCCTGACCCACGCCCCACCGCGCACCGATCAAAGGAGACGACCATGAGCCCACGCACCTACATCGACGTTCACATCCTGCAGACCGTCCCACCCGCGAACCTTAACCGCGACGACCAGGGCAACCCCAAAGAGGCCTACTTCGGTGGCGTCCGACGCGCCCGGGTCTCCTCCCAAGCCTGGAAACGCGCCACCCGCAAGGCATTCACCGAACACCTGCCGAAAGAAGACCTCGCCACCCGCACCAAACGCATCGCCGCCGAACTCACCAAACGCCTGGCCGCCCGCACCGGCCTGACCACCGAACAGGCCGCCGGGATCGCCGGCGCACTCCTGGGACGGCTGGAGATCAAGGCCGGGAAGAAAGCAGGCGACACCGCCTACCTGCTGTTCTTCGGCCGACGTCAACTGGAAGCCATCGTCGACCTGGTCGAGGACCAGGCGGCCGACCTCGCAGAACTGAGCGATGACGCCCTGACCACAGCGGTCAAAGACCTGCCCGTCAAGGAGACGTTCCAGACCGGACACCCCATCGACGTCGCGTTGTTCGGCCGGATGGTCGCCGACATCCCCGCCCTCAACGTCGACGCCGCCACCCAGGTCGCCCACGCCCTGTCCACCCACGCCGTGGAGCTGGAGTTCGACTACTACACCGCCGTCGACGATGAGAACGAAAAAGACGAAACCGGCGCCGGCATGATCGGCACCATCGGGTTCAACTCCGCCACCCTCTACAGGTACGCCACCGTCGGCCTCCACCAGCTCACCGACAACCTCGGCGAAGCCGACGCCGCGATCGACGCCGTCGCTACCTTCATCGACTCCTTCGCCCGCTCAGTCCCCACCGGCCACGCCAACTCCTTCGCCCACCGCACCCGCCCCAGCCTGGTCGCCGTCGTCGTCCGCCACGACCAGCCCGTCAACCTCATCTCCGCCTTCGAAAACCCCGTCCCACCCCACGAAGGCATCGCCGCGGCCTCCGCCGCCCGCCTCGCCCGCGAATACACCCGTGCCACCCGCCAATGGGGCGACACCCCCGCACACATCGCCGCCTGCCACACCTTCGAACCCGACACCACCAGCGGAAAAGAACTCACCGACGCATTCGGGCCCACCCAGACGTTCCCCGAACTGCTGACCGGACTACACGCCCACCTCACCCAGACCACCACGCAGGACTGACATGACCGCCAAGACCACCATCAGCGACAGGCAGGCGGTCCTGGTGCTGCGGCTGGCCGGGGCACTGCAGTCCTGGGGCGACCGCAGCAGCTTCAACCGCCGCGACACCCGACCCGAACCCACCAAATCCGGCGTCATCGGCCTGCTCGCCGCAGCCGCCGGCCGCCCCCGCGAACAACCACTGGATGACCTCCTGGACCTGCAGCTCGGCGTCCGCGTCGACCAGCCCGGAACCCTGCTGCGTGACTACCACACCGTCAGCGACTACCGCGGCCGCCCACTCCCACAGGCGGGTGTGTCAGCCAAAGGCATCCAACGACCGACCTCCCCGGCCAAGCACACCCACGTCACCCAGCGCTTCTACCTCCAAGACGCGATCTTCCTCGCCGCCATCGCCGGGCCACACGACCTCATCGGCACACTCGCCACCGCCGTCACCCGGCCGGCGTTCCCGCTCGCTCTCGGCCGCCGCTCTTGCGTACCGACCCAGCCGATCTTCCTCGCCCTACGCACCGGAACTCTGGAAGACGTCCTACGCAACGAGCCATGGCAGGCCAGCGAACGAACCCGCGAATCCTACGCACGGCGCGTCAAACACCGCCCCGAACACATCGACCTGTCCGCCACCCTCGATGACCCCGACGGCGAAGAACTCCTCAACGACGCCCCCCTGTCCTTCGACCCGCGCGACCGCCGCTGCACCACCCGCCGGATCCGCCACACCTGGGTCCCCGCGCCCACCGGCCTGACCCGCCCCGACCCACCCGACGTAAGCCCCACCAGTGACGACCACGACCCGTTCGCACTGCTGGGCTGGTGACCCCCATGACCTACCTATCGCGCATCCGCATCAACCCGCTCCGCGCCGAATCCCGCAAACTCCTCGCCAACCCCAGAGCCATGCGCGGCGCCATCATCGGCGGCATCCCCGACCAGCCCACCCAAGAACGCCTGCTGTGGCGGCTGGACGCCGACAACCCCCGACGCCCGATGCTGTACGTCCTCACCGAATCCAAACCCGACTGGACCCACATCATCGAAAACGCCGGCTGGCCTGAAGCCGACGGCGACCACGCCTCCATCGCCGACTACACCCCCCTCATCACCCGGATCGCCCTCGGACGCCAATTCGCATTCCGGCTCACCGCCAACCCCGTCCAGAACACCACCACACCGACCAAACCCACCTCGATCCAAACCGAACGGACCGCACGCGGCGAACGACGCGGCCACCGCATCGGCCACCGAACCGCCGCCCACCAACTCGCCTGGTTCCTCGACCGCACCCAACGCTGGGGCTTCCAGATCCCCCCAACCCGGACCGACCCACCCGTACCCGGCCTCCCCGACCCCACCACACCCCCTGAACCCGCACACGACGTGCGCATCACCGCACGAGACCGGCGGTCCTTCAACAAGAACGGCCGGGGCAAACCCGTCGTCATCCACACGGCCACCTTCGAAGGCCGCCTCCAGATCACCGACCCCGACCTGTTCACCGAACACCTCCTGCGCGGTATCGGACCCGCCAAGGCCTACGGATGCGGACTGCTGACCCTCGCCCCCCTGCCCGGTAACGGGTGATGGCCGACATCTGGTGGAAAGCCCACCCCCACGACCTGCACCGCCTCAGCGACCGAGTCTCCAGCGTCTACGTCGAACGCAGCCACATCGACCGCGACGAGAACGCCGTCGTCATCATCAACAAACGCGACACCGTACGCGTACCCGCCGCCATGGTCGCCGTCATCCTCCTGGGCCCAGGCACCCGCATCACCCACGGAGCGGCCTGCCTGCTCGCCGATTCCGGCACCGCAATGTGCTGGGTCGGCCAGCAAGGAGTCCGCATGTACGCCGCCGGCCTGGGACCCAGCCGCGGCGCCGGCCTGCTCCACCGCCAGGCATGGCTGGTCACCCGCACCAAAGAACGCCTGGCCGTCGCACGCGCCATGTACGGCATGCGCTTCCCCGGCGAAGACGTCTCCGCCATGACCATGCAACAACTCCGCGGCCGCGAAGGAGCCCGCGTCCGCAAGATCTATCAAGCACACGCCAAACGAACCGGCATCACCTGGAGCGGCCGCGAATACCGAGCCGGAGACCCATTCGCCGCCGGCGACGACCTCAACCGCCTGCTATCGGCGGCCAACGCTGCGCTGTACGGCATCTGCCACGCCGTGATCGTCGGACTCGGAGCCAGCCCCGGCCTCGGCTTCGTACACACCGGCGCCGCCACATCATTCGTCCTCGACATCGCCGACCTCTACAAAGCCGACTACACCATCCCCCTCGCATTCGACCTGACCGCCAAAGGACTCACCACCGAACGCGACGCACGCCTTGGCATGCGCGACCGCATCGCCGAAGACAAACTCCTCGGCCGCATCGTCAGCGACATCAAAACCCTGCTCACACCAGAAGACGCCGATATCCCGGACGAAGAGACCAACGAACTCTGGGACGACAAGGTCGGTACTGTCCCCGGCGGTGTCAACTGGGCAGATGATACGGACCTTTTCCAGCCGACGCTCGGAGACAGTCACGTCGCCATCATCGGTCCCGAATTCGATGACCCCGGACCCGAGCCGCAGTGACCGTCATCGTGCTCATCGCCGCCCCCGAAGGACTACGTGGTCATCTCACCAGATGGATGGTCGAAGTCAACGCCGGTGTCTTCGTGGGCAACCCCAGCCGCCGCATCCGAGACCGTCTCTGGACGCTCCTCGCCGATCGCATCGGAGACGGCCAAGCCGTCCTCGTAGAACCCGCTAACAACGAACAAGGCTGGGCCATCCGCACCGCAGGCCGAGACCGCTGGCGTCCCGTCGACTACGACGGACTGATTCTGTCCGCCCGCTCTCGTCGATAACATCCCAGCTCAGCAAGTGTCGGCCCCGCGCATGCGGGGATGGCCCCGACTTCATCTGCCTGCTCGGCATCATCGGCGGGTCGGCCCCGCGCATGCGGGGATGGCCCCTCCCACGGCACCCGCCGCTCCGTCACGACCCGGTCGGCCCCGCGCACGCGGGGATGGCCCTGCCGTCCGGGCCTACACCGGGACCGGGATCGCGTCGGCCCCGCGCACGCGGGGATGGCCCGCGCGACACCATGCCGCCCGCGTTGTCCACGCTGTCGGCCCCGCGCACGCGGGGATAGCCCCACCTCCCGCACGGCCGCCTCGGCGCCGTTCTCGTCGGCCCCGCGCACGCGGGGATGGCCCCCAGCGCAACGGGAACGTCACCGGCATGTCGTTGTCGGCCCCGTGCACGCGGGGATGGCCCCCACCTGCTGGAGCAGGTCGCCGCGGACGGCTGGTTGGCCCCGCGCACGCGGGGATGGCCCCCCCGACTCAGACCCTCATGATCGGCGGACCGCTGTCGGCGCCGCGGACGCGGGGGTAACCCCACGCCTCCGACATCGACCGGCTGCGCGGCGAAGTCGGCCCCGTGCGGGGGGATGGTCCCGGATTCTTCGTGTGGATGGACGGTGGTGACGTGTCGGCCCCGCGCATGCGGGGATTGTCCGTGGGTCGAGATCGCGGGCCAGTTGCCCGCCTAGTCGGCTCCGCGCATGCGGGGATAGTGCCTGGCGGGACTCCAGGAACTGCGCGTCGTCGTGGTCAGCCCCGCGCGTGGGGGGATAGTCCCGAGGACCTGGGGCCAGGTGCGGCTGGCGGTTTGCTGGACCCGCGCATGCGGGAATGGTCCCCGATCACCGGGCTCCTCACAATGCTACGGAGGGTCGGCCCCGCGCCTGCGGGGATGGCCCTGTCTCCTATGCGCCAACCGGGTACAACGGGCGGTCGGCCCTGCGTCGCGGGGACGGCTCCCGGCAGGCGGTCGACGACCGTCTGCACCAGGCGAGAGAGCCTTCCGGTTGGGAGCACTAGTGAGCGGCTTGGCAGGGTAGGTGATGTCCGGCTACGCCTGCGGGCGGGACCGGTCGGTTGGTTACCTCCCGACCTCAGGCAGCGTTGTCTGTGATCGGGCTGCCGGTTCGCTGATGGGGCCGCTGGCCGCAGTGGCGCGTCCCGTTTCGGCGGTGCCCGCAAGGCGGATAGACCACAATCCGGCACGCGAGCAACCACGGAGCAACCACGGTCGCCAAACCGCCCCAAAATAGACACTGGGCGCTCCCGGTGGAACCGAGAACGCCCAGGTCAGGACGGGTGCGCCGCCAGGGACTTGAACCCCGAACCCGCGGATTAAGAGTCCGCTGCTGCAACGCAGCTGTCTAGGCTCGCATAGGCCCATTCGGCGCGAATGTCCTCTGACCCATTCCGGCTGATCATGGTCCTACGGCCGGCCACTCCCGCGAGCCTTCCGCTCCACCGGCCAGGACCGTGGCGATTATGCCTTCGCTGATCCGGATGGATGCGGTCAGGGTTTCCAGGAGGTTAGCGGGGATCGTGGCGCAGCCAAGTCCGGCGAACTGCACCATCTCGATCAGTGCCACTGGCGCGTACGGACGGCACGTCTCGTGCGCCAAGACTTCCTGAGCGGCGTAGGCGTCACCGGACTCCACGGCCGCCTGTACAGTCACGTCGGCGACCCGCGGAACGTCGCTGTGGTCGGCCGCGAGGTCCAGGACCGTGAGGCCGAGGCGGACATGGAAGACGACGTGCTCGCTTTCGAATGAGAGGTACCGGTCCAGCATCGTGGCGGTGGCAGCGCTGGTCGGCCGATCGGCGAGGCGGAGGCACAGGACGTTCAGGCAGGACGTCACCGTCTCTTCCCATGAAGTGGTCGTGCAGGTGTCAGCCAGGAGGCGGCAAGCGCTGTCGTAATTTCCGGCTGTGGCGCGGGCGAGGATTGCGACCTGGCGGCCGTCGAGGAGCTGGTTGCCGATGCCGTTGTGCTGGGTGGTGTGCTGGAGTGCTTCCGCCCAGCGGCCGGTGCGGGTCAGGGCGCGGGTTCCGTCGGTGAGGAGGACGGACCAGAGCCATTGGATGACCTCTCGGTGACCGTCATCGCCGATGAGGTGACCGAATTGGATGGTCCTGCCGTCGATGACCACGTCGGTGCGTGATCGTACGGCGTTGAACAGGGCATCCAGCATGCGGTAAGCGGTGATGCCGTCGCCATCACGGATACGGAGACGAGCGAGGTTAATCAGCGGCTGTAATGCGATTCTGGCGGTCCCCGCGTCCAGAGACGAAGCCGTGAGGAAGACGTCGAATTGCCGCCAGCATAGGGAGTGCGCGAGCTCGGGCAGGCCGCAGTCACTGGCGATCAGTGCGGCCAGGTTGTGCGCCTCGGCTGCCCGAATGAGTGGTTCATCCGCGCCCTGGGCTGCCAGGTGAGCGCGTTCGCATACGCGAGCGACACGGGCCTGCAACGACCGGCACACTGGCTTCGGGCGCGGAACGAGCGGGAATCGTTCGGCTGCGATGGCCTTCAGATCCCGCGCTGTCCCGGCGGTTGAGGTCTTCCTCACGATCCTCACCTCCTGGCGGTACCGGTTACCAGCCGATCGTCACCCGCATGGTGGGCCGGTTGATGAGCATGCCGGGTGCGAGCTCGTCATCAGGCGTGCTCGCCGGGTGGGCCGTGATGACCGGCTGGGAGGGCCGGCTGCTGTCCCACTGGTGCAGCAGATCGGTGAGACTGGCGGCGAGCTTGACACCGTCGGGTCCGTGCGCGATGACGCCGAGCTCGTCGACGTTCTCGCTGTGGGGGCGTGCAGCGATGTAGGCGATCGTCCCGCCGTCGTACAGGCAGGCACCGGCCCACCGCAGTGCCGGGTTGATGAGCCCGCTGTCGCGTGCGGCTTTGGTGACGGACAGGCGTCCGAACCGGCTGGCGTTGGTGGCCAGCCACAGGTCGAGGTGTTCGACGGGCCCGTCGTCGCGGACCTGCAGTCCGGTCCAGTGCTCGTGCGCTGGGTGGGTGAGGGCCTGGGTGAGCGCGTCGATGTCGTGTGGGTCGCGGGCATCCAGTTTGAGCACGACGTCGCTGGTGAGCTGGACGATGCGGTCGTCATGGGCGGTGCTGCCGCGCATGGGCACGAACCCGCAGACCCGCGCGTGGCGGCTGACCAGCCGGCCCGAAGGGGTGAGGTCGAACGCGATCGAGCGGGTCAGGCCGCTGCCGTGCAGGCGCAACGGTACGACGATACGGCCGCCGGGGGCGAGTTGCGTCCACCAGGGGGAGGGGATGTCCCACGCTTCGGCGGTGACGATGATCCTGTCGTATGGGGCACCGGCCGGGTGCCCGACGGCGCCGTCCCCGCAGATCACCTCGACGTTGCGGTAGCCCGCTCGGGCCAGGGCGGCGCGGGCGCCGGCGGTCAGGTCCTCGTCGATCTCGATGGTGACGACTCGGCCGCTCTTGCCGGCGACTTCGGCGATGAGCGCGGCGTTGATGCCGGTGGCCGCGCCGATCTCCAGGACACGGTCGCCCGCGTGGACGTCCAGGTCTTCGAGCTGGGTGGCGACCAGGTTCGGATGGGATGCAGAAGAGATCGCGGTGCCGTCGGGGGCACGTTTGGTGACGACGATCTGGGGCGCGTAGGCGGTCGCCAGGTCGACCCCTTCGAGGAACAGGTGCCGGGGCACGGTGAGGAAGGCCCGCTCGACCTGCGAGGTACGGAAGGTGCCGCGCCTGCGGATGTAGTCGACCAAGGCGGCACGCAGCTGCGCCGGATCCAGGTTCGAGGTGTCGGTGGTCACCGCTGTCAGCGTAGCCGGGAGGTCGGCGGCGATCGGGGAAATTTGCGGGCCAGGGGGTTCAAGGTCCCGGTGGAAGACGACATGGGCGGCGGTACCGGCGAGGGTTCCTTGCGCCTCACCCGGTAGGCCCAACCGGTTCCAGGCGAACAGGAGGTGGTGGGCGAGGACCGACCGCAGCCCGCGTGTCAGACGGCCCTGGGCGGTGAGTTCGGCGAGCCTCCGGCCAGCATGGGCGAAGGCGTCTGGCCACGCAGGGACGGCCGTAAGGGGGCTGTCGGCGCTGTGCCCGGCGGCGGTGATGAGCTGCTGCACGTTCCGCGCCGCGGTCTCGGAGGGGACCGGATGGTCGGTGGTGCGGTGCGCGGCGACCTGGGCCCATACGTCACCTTGCTCGTACCAGTCCAGGTCGGCGGCGCGCATCAGCGTGGCGCCGAGGATCAGCCCGAGCTCCCGCCGGTGGTCGACGCGCGCGTGCCGCAGGTAGTCGAGGATGTAGCGGCTGTCGGCATGGAACAGCTCGTGGGCGATGGCCATCCCATCGGGGCCGCCGAACGCGTGGGTCTCCGGCTCGTAGATCGCGGTGGCCCACCGCCGGATCGCGCCGGTGGCGGTCAGCTCTCGCATCACCTGTTCGATGAGGGCGGTGGCTGCCTCCTGCTGATCGGGAGTGGGAAGGTAGCGGATTCGCCAGGATTCGGCCTTGCGGATGAACCACCAGGAGAGGATCAGTCCTCTGTGCTCGGCGGCGGCCAGTTGCGGGCCGAGGTGGTGGACTCCCATCTGCTCGGCGGTGCTCCAGTCAGCACACCACACGGTTGCCTGCCGCCATGGGGTGGTCGGATCGGGGATGCTCATCAGAGGGTTCCTTCTTAGGTCGGCGTTGACTAGTTGATCAGCAGGCAGGTTCCCCAGCCGCCGGGTGTCCCGGTCGCGATGGCGTGCAAGACCAGCGCGATCCCGGCCGTGCCATCGATCAAGCCCGGCGTCCGCCCTGTCCGGGAGGCGTCGGCGTCGACGCGGGTGAGGAGCCTGTCGAGCAGCCCGGGAAGATGGGCGGCCAGCTCCGGTGACATGGCATCGCCAGCGGCGTACCAGGTGGTGGCGATCAGCCCCGCCCAGCCGTGGCAGAGCGCGTTGTCGGTAAAGCGGGCGAGCTGAGCGAGATCGGACAAGCAAGCGGCGAGGGCCTGTTCGGCATCGCGCTGCCGGTCCAGGTCACCGACAGCTTGGGCGGCGAGCTGCTGGGCGCGAATGATGCCGGGGGTGCCGTAACACCAGGAGGGCCGTGCTGGTCCGCTGTGGGTGGATCGGCCAGCGCGGAGCTCGGCGAAGGTCACTCGCTCCGGCCACCAAGGCCCTGCGGGGTCGTCGTGTCGCCAAGTGTCCAGCCACTGGCAGATCCGACCGATCGCGGCCACCTGCCCGTCGACGGTGATACCGCGCCGCATCGCTAGGGCCAGCAGCGAGAGCGGACCGCTGATGCCGTGAGCCATACCGCAGTCGGCGTGGCCACCGTGGAAGACGTCGGCGGGTCTGCCGTGCGGGATGTCGTTGGTCCACCAGCCCGGTATCGCGTGCCTGGCGTCGTCGGCGGGGAACGGCTCACTTAGACGCACCAGGTAGGTCAGCACCTGGCGGATGAGTCGGCCGCCCGGGTCGCGGCGCAGCAGGTACGCCCCCAGCCCTGTGAGGCCTCGGACGAGGTCGAACTCGGCCCGGCAGGGCCGCTGGGCGGCGGCGATCCGGGCCGCGGCCGCCTCCAGGCGGGCCTGCACCAGCGCGGTGACGGCAGCGTCCAGACGCTTCATCGCTTGTGGATATCGCCTGGAGGGGGCAGCCACGGAGATTGCGAAGGCGACCGCGGGCGCGCCATGCCACAACCCGGCGTTGGGCCCGGCGCTGACCTCATCTCGCGTGGCGTACGCCAGCCACTGGTGGGCACGATCCCAGTCACCGAGGCCTGCGTGCGCACGAACCCCGTGTAGGACAGCGACCCCGGCGGCCCCTTTGGACAGGGACTGGCCCGGGCACCGACTGCCCGCGATGCCTCGGTCTCGTTGAGGCGACGTGGGGAGCGCGAGGGCGTCCGTCAGCCGGGCGGCAATCTTGGCGGCGGCGGACAGCTGATGTTCGGCCAGGACCTCGACGAGCTGGTTCATCGCTGCTGTCCCTCGGGGGTGTCATGGCGGGCGATCCAGCTCAGCGCGGCGGCGCGGGCGAGCCGGTGACAGAGGCGTTCGGTGCCGGGGTTGATCCCTCGCGCGCGAATATGGTGCATGTGCAGCAGCGACCCGGTTACCGAGGCCGCCGTCAGGTGGGTCGCGTCGGCGCCGAGCCGCTCGGTGTAGATGGTGGCCGCCTCGCGTCGTGCACCCCAGATGTCGGTAATCCTGCCCGCGAGCTCCGACTCCTCTAGGGCCGCCGAATCTGCTGACAGGCCGGCCAGGTCGATGGTCTGGCGGACGAGTGCGCGATCTAAAGCCGGGGCCGGACCTGTTCGGGTGTGGTCAATAAGCCAGCGCATCCCGGCGGGGATGCCTCCGGCCAGAGCGCAGGCGAGGTCGGCCATGCTGGCGGCGGTGAGCGCATCAGGATGTACGTCGCGGACGGCCAGGGCCTGCAGCTGGACGAGAGCGGCAGCCGAGTCGGCGGCGAACAGGGCTTCGGCGGCCGTCTGGGCTGTGCCGGATCCGTAGCGAGTGGTCTCCGGACGGTAGGTGTCCAGGACGAGATCAGCGGCGAGACCGCGTCGCCGCAGGTCAGCTGCCCATACCCCGACCCGGGCTGCGGCCGTCCCGTAGTCGTGCGCGCTGGCGAGGTGCAGGCGCAGCCGCAGGTGCGGGCGCGGGTCCCGGTACCGGATGAACCACCACATCGGCGAGGTGTCCCCGGCCGCCAGCAGCTCGGGCAGATGCCGCGTGAGGATCGTGTCGAACACCTCCGGGTGCCCGTACACCTTGGCGAACAGCACAACATCCCCTGGAAGGACGCCGTCCGCAGGGTCGACCATCGGAAGCGGTCCTGAGATGTGCACTATCGCGGGCGCCCGTGACGGCGGCGCGGTCGACGCGATCGGGACGACGACCTCGTGGGCGCGGCCACCGAACCATCCGTGCTCGGCGGCAGCCGGCGCCTCTGACACGTTCACGGACTGCCCAGCTCTGGTGGCCTTGTCCAGGTGATCACGCAGCACGGCAAGGTCCATCGGTTCGTCCAGGTTCAACCGCAGGACCCGATCCGATTCCCCGATGCTCACGGTGGTCGGCAACCTCAGGCGCTCGCGCAGAGTGCTCATCACCACGGCCCAGACCGGCCCAGATGCGTCCGGGCCGGGGAGCGCCCCAGCGGGGATGCGCCACCGTTCGGGGGCCAAGACCGTCCGGCCGACCCGGATGCGGGGTAGGTACGGCAGGCAGTCGGCCGTTCCCCACAGGAACGGTGACAGCGCGGATTGCCGGGCGCGGGGGAGCTCGAATAGGAACCGGACGATCGGCGGCATGGTGTGCCGCGCCGCCGCGTTCCCCAGGACTGGTTCGACGACCCGCCGTCGGGACAGCGACATCAGATACATGCCGTCCGCGTCGGCGGTGACGGCCAGGTCTTTGAGCGGGAGGCGACCTGGTCCCTCGGCCCGGTGCTCAGCGACGGTGATGATGTCGGGCAGCAGACGCGGCGCGCACGCGACGTTCTCGACGCGCGGGTGCACAGGGGGGAACGACAGCTGTGCGGGGATCGCGCCGTCGACGCTGACCGGCAACCCGCAGAACACGCCGAGCATCCGCTGCCGGTCGCGCTCGGGCATCAGGTCAAGGAAACGGCCGTTCAGTGCCACGGCCGTCCGGCCGGCTCCAACGACGACGAGCGTGAATGCTCCCTGCTTCAGCGCGGCCAGCGTGGGCGCGCACACCTCGACGCACAACGCCGCATGAGGCGCGGGCCGCAGCTCGCCCGCCTCCTCCGTCGTCAAGGCGTTGACGAGGTCGTCGTCGAGTACGACTTCTCGCACACCGTCCAAGGCGGCCTGCTGGGCCAGCGCGAGCAGACGTTCATCCCGCCGCGACATCACCCCGCGGATCTTCTCCTGCTCGGGGTCCCCGTAGTGGGCGGGGAACCCGATTCCGGTCATCGGGTCGATGAGCTCATCGAGCCGGGCGACGGCACCGACGCCGTACCGGGCCAGGAACCTGTCGTGGTAGTCCTTCCACGCGGGATGCCCACCTGGATACGGGGTGAGCCGCAGGAACGTGTCGGCTGCGTGCGCTACCTCGGCGGCGACAGCCGGCGGGAGCACCACGGTGCTGCCCAGTCGAACATCGAGCATCAGCGGTTGCTCGGTGTCCGACAGCCGCCGCATTCGACCGGCCGACAGCTCAGCGCTCGCCGCTGCCTCGTGGGCTTCGAGTGCCGTATGGATGGCCAGGAGTTGCTCGATCAGCGGTGCTGCTTCCCGGACCTCGACGGCGTTCACTGCCGAGAGCTGGTCGACGACGTGGGCGAGGCCGTCGGTGCTCGTCGAGGGCGGACGCAAGCTGGTGATTAGAACGCCGCAGGTGATCAGGTCGGAGACAACGGCCTCAAGCGCGGGCCGTGGGGTATCGGGCAGCGCAGTGACCAGTTCCTTCAGCAGGTCACCGCCAGGGATGGGGGACGCTGCGGCCTGCAGGACGATCTCGACCGCCCGGTTTGAGCGCACCGACACCTCCGCAGTCGGCGGCCGGTCCGGGGCACCGGCGTGCGGCTGCCACGGCACGATGAGCCGTTCCCCACGCGTGAATGCCAGATCGTTCACCGTGACGGGGAGGCGATGCCGCAGTGCGGCGCACGCTTCCAGCTGGCTGATCACTCCGGTTAGCCAGACGGTGTCGGCTCGAACGCGGACATGGTGCTTATCGCTCCACAGCGCTTTCGTCTCCGGCCCGAAGTGGAGCGGGGCTACGCCGGCGAAGAGAGCGAACGGTGTTGCCCTGCGGTGGGCGCGCACCAGGTATCGGGCCAGTGACAGCGCCATGCGACGCGCCTGGCGGGTGCTGGGCCGATATCCTCGGCTTACTTGTGCGACGCGGGTTGCCAGCGCGGGGCTTGCGACGGTGGCGGCGTCAGCGATCGGTCTCTGAGCCCAGACTTCGGTGAGCCAGGCGCACCACTGTTCGACGTCGGGTTCACCTTCTGCGTCCGGCCAAACGCCGGGGATCTGGCTGCCGGGGAAGGTGGTCGCCCGCACGAGTGCCGCATCGAGGGGGCGATACCACATCGAACGTGCGCTCAACCTGATGCCTCACTCCGCTAATGGGGATTCCTAGCTGCCGGTTCCCTGCGGTGTTCCCGGCGACGGTGCGCCACCGGGAACACCGCAGGAGTCGGTCAGCAGTCGCCGTTCTTCTGGGTGTCGCATCCGTCGTCGGTGTTGCCCAGGAGCACGGACACCGCGCTCCCGGACTCGACGATGCGAACGTCCAGATCGAGCTCCGTACCGACCGGCTGCGTCAGCGTCGACGCTGTCATGGCGTACCTCCTGCCATCTCGAATGGTGGGTCCAAGCAAAAACCAGGACCATCGGGCACGGGAAGACAGCCGCGTGTTGAATCCCTGTTGAAAGTGGTCCTGGCGCCCGGCATGGCGGGTCTGTCAGGCCAAGGCGGGGCACTCTGAAGGAGTGGGCATGCCAGGCAATCAGTTACTTCGTACGGCGATCAGGGAAGCGGGATGGACGTTCGCGAAGACAGCCGAAGAAGTGAACGCCGTCGGAGCCGAAGTCGGCCTGAAGCTGTACTACGACCGCACCTCCGTCGGGCATTGGGTAGCCGGCACGATCCCGCGCAAGGACACCATCCCGTGCGTGGTCGCAGCGTTCACGCGGCGGCTCGGGCGGCCGATGAGCCCGCGACTGCTCGGCTGGCCGGACACCGACGCCGCCGACCCGTGGGCTGGTGAGGTGCTCATGCGGCTCACTCAGATCGGCCAGCACGACATGCTCGGCCGCCGCAGCGTCCTTACCACCGGCCTGTACTCCCTTGCCGCACTCGCAGTGCCGACAGCCCCTGCCCCTCGTTCGGCGACGGGCGGGGCCGCGGCGGCGCAGCAAGTTCGGGACACGACCCGGCATCTGGCCGATCTCGATGATCTGTACGGCGGCGGAGCAGCACGGGCGGCCGTCGCCGCATACCTCACCCGCCATGTCGTCCCGCAGCTGCACGCCGCATCCGCGATCGCCGCCCGCCCAGCGATGTTCGCAGCCGCTTCCGAGTGCACGTACCTCGCCGGCTGGATGGCCGCCGATGACATGTGCTCGGCCCTGGCTCAGCGCTACTACGTGCAGGCGATCCGGTTGGCCGACGAGGCGGGTGACCCGATCGCGCGGGCGCGGGTGCTCAGGGGATTGTCGCTCCAGGCGCTCGAACTCGGCCACTCGTCCGAGGCACTCGCCGTTGCGGACGCAGCGCTGGACGCCATTCGCGGCGGGTGCCCGGCGCGGACGCGGGCCTGGATCGTCGGCATGCGCGCCGAGGCATTGGCCGCCGTCGGCCGCAGCCGCGAAGCCCGCAGCGATCTGCGTACGGCCGAGCGACTCTTGGAAGCCGCCGACTCGCCGCCGAAGAACGAGTGGACGGGTAACTACCGGCGCGAGTCCTGGCAGCATCAAGCCGGCACACTCCTCGCCCGCCTGCGCGACCCCGAGGCGGAGACCCATCTGGCCGCCTCGCTCGCGTCACGACGTACGGTCGAGCGCCGCACCCGTGCACTGATCGGCGTCCGCCTCGCCGTCCTGCAGCGCCGACGCAGCGCCGCCAACGAGGCCCAACACACTCTCGCGCAGATCCGCGACGACCTTGATGTCTCCTCAGCACGAGTCCGCTTCGTGCTGGCACAGATCCAGCAGCGCTGATCACACCGCTCCACAGGTCAAGTCGAAGAATGAGGGGCGGAACCTTCCGCCGCCCCTCATTCAGGCAGCCTCTCGGATCACCGCTGGTCAGCCCGTGCAGTGATCGTGTTCAGCGTGGCTCGCCACGGGATCGGCGTCGTGTTACTTCCGGTCACCGGATCATGCACCGGGTATCCGTCGGTCTCCCAGATCACCGTCACGCCCCACGAGCGGAGGCGGCCGATGTTCTCCACGAACGCCGGATGCGAGGTATGCGCCCGATTCGACGACGGGACCGCCACGATCGGCAAACCCTTGCCGATGCCTTCGACGACTATCCCCAGGGCGAGCGTGTCGCAGATCCCCGCCGCCCACTTGTTGATGGTGTTCACCGTCGCGGGTGCGACGATCACCGCGTCGGGTGGCGGCAGCACATCGGGTTCGTCCGGGTGCTTGTACTCGCTCCGTACGGGGTGACCGGTCAGCGCGGCGAGTTCGTCGATGTCGACGAACCGACGGGCCAGGGGAGTGGTCAGCACACACGTGTCCCAGCCGCGCTGCTGCGCGAGCCGGACCAGCTGGTCGACGTCGCGGGCGGGGGGACATGCGCACACGATCACGTACAACACCAGGGGTGTGGTCATGACTGCAGCATCGCGTACGAGCGACTCGTAAATCGCGGGCCCCTCGCTCTACTCTCGATTAGACGCCGGAAAAGGGGGCGCGAATGCCTGAGGAACCGAACATCGGCGCCCGACTGCGGGTCCTACGTCGCTGGCGCGGTCTGACAATCGTGCAGCTCGCTGACCTGTCAGGTGTCTCGAAATCGCAGATTTCCTACATCGAGCGGGGCGAGCGGATGCTCGACCGGCGGTCGCAGATCGCCGCGCTGGCCCGGGCACTGCGGGTGTCGGAGACCGAACTCACCGGCTTGCCGCATGTCTCCGCCGACCCCGAACAGTCCGCGCCGCACGGTGTCGTGCCGCTGCTCCGGGAAGTCCTCACGGGCAACACCTTCGACGACCCGGCGGTGGACCGGGCCCGGCCGCTGCCAGAGCTGGAGTCACTGCTGTTCGGCGAACTCCAGCGCCTCAAGCACAAGGCTGACTACGCCCGACGCGGTGTCCTCGTAGCCCCCGTCTTCGAGGAGCTCCATTTCCACGTTGCGACCGGTGACGAGGCCGGCAAGCAGCACGCCCTGCGGCTCCTCGTCGAGGCGTGTGAAGCGGTCGGTATGACCCTGCGCTTTCTCGGCTATCGGGATCTGGCCTACCTCGCGGCGGTGCGGGCTCTCGACGCGGCGCGTCTGCTCGGCCATCCCGTCTTCGCCGGGCAGGCCGCCTATCTGAGATGCCAGTTCTTGCCGAAGCTCAGCTCATGGGACCGACCCTTCAACGTCGCCCAGCACGCCGCAGAGCGTCTCGAGCCTTATGTCGGATCCAGTCGGGTCGCGAGCGAGACGTACGGGATGCTGCACCTGTCCGCCAGCCTCGCTGCGGCGGCGGTGAACCGGCCGGACCTCGCAGATGACCACTTCACCGAGGCGACACGAGTCGCCGCACGTGTCGGTGAGCACGACGACGCCTGGTCCGCGTTCGGGCCGACCAACGTCGATATCTGGGGCGTTGCGATCGCTATGGAGCACGGCGACTACGGCAAGGCCGTCGAGGTCGCTAAGAAGGTGGACCCCATGCGGCTGCTCCACCGAGAACGTCAAGCGGTCTTCTACGCGGACACCGGACGCGCGCTTGCGCACCTGAACGGCCGGCAGCGAGACGCCGTCGAAATGCTGAAGAAAGCCGAGTTGATTGCGCCACAGCGGATCCGCAACTCCCCGCCGGTACAGGAGACGATCACATACCTGCTGAACAAGCACCTGCGCATCTCACCGGCGCTAGAGCTTCGTGCTATGGCAGATCGCATGGGGGTACTCCACTAACATCCGTCCCATATCCGCTTTGAAACAGCTGGCCGTATCCGGTCAACAAGCCTGGATTCCACAGGCGTGGAATTAGTCAGTCTCTTTCCCTTTACGGTCTCCTCCATGCAGACCGAACAGGCGCACGAGCATTTGAATCGCCTGGAGATTGGGGCGATGGCGCAGCAGAACCGGGACTTCCTGGGCCGGGTGGTCCGTTGGCTGGCCGCGCAGGGCTTCCGTCAGTTCGTCGACCTGAGTGTGGGTGTGGCCGCCGGGGGTCATGTCCACGAGGTGCTCGCCACGCTGCAGCTCGATGACTGCCGGGTCCTCTATGCCCATGACGGTCCCATCGAGTGGGCCGACGCTGAGGCTTTCATCGCTGGGACCCACACGGTGCGACTCGAGGCGGACCCGCGCCGGCCGGACGGGGTCCTGGGTCATCCGCGTACGCAGAAGCTCATTGACACCGAGCAGCCGGTCGCCTTGCTCGCGTTGGAGGTGCTGCACTTCGTCGCGGACGCCGACGACCCTGCCGGGCTGGTAGGCGAGTACATGAAGGGCCTGCCGGACGGGTCCTGCCTGGCCTACACGCATCGCACCGATCGGTACGCCCCGGAAGGCGTCGCTGCTCTGGAGGCGATATATCAGACCGCCAACTACCAGGCACATCCCCGGACGATCGCAGTGATTGAGGAGCTGGCGACCGTGAGCGGGCTGGTGATTCAGAACCCTGGGATTGTGAAGGTCACAGACTGGAACCCCGGCGGCGAGATCATGGCTCCGCTCAACGATCCGGCCATACGGATGCCGCTTGTCGGGGGCGTCGCTCAAAAGCCCCTCATGGTCGGCGTTGCGGGCGACCGTGGATGAGGCTCTTCAGCAAGTCCAGGATGAGGACATGCATCAGCGGGGCATTGGGCATGGCAGGGCGTAGCTGCCTTCCCCACCCCCAGCGGGTGTACGCCCTGTAAGCCGTGGTGTTCTCCCGACGTACGAGTAGGGTCGCACGCTTTTCCGTACGGGGCGCCAGTAGTTCGCTGTGCAGCGAGTGTCCAATGCCTTTGCCAGTCCATCGTTGGCGGACCATGAACTCGCTGAACGCAAAGGTCCTGGTGCCGTCTTTGTCGGTGAATCCTGGTTGGACGTCGCTCATGAGGCCGTTCCACCACGTGGTGTCCGGGCAGAGGGGCCGGTCCCAGGCCTGGCCGATCGGCTCGTCATCTAGGTAGGCGACGACCAGGTCGAAGCCGTCACGACGGGTGTAGGCATCAAAGCGGCGCATGAGTTCATCGCCGGACTCAAACGGGTCGCCCCGTTCGATCGCCGCTGCGTACGCCTCGTGGTGGATGAGCGCGACGGTGTTCCGGATGGTCTGGTCGGCCTCGGCGTCATAGTGGCGGAAGGCCAGGTCGGGCACGTCTGGCCTTTCTGCATCAGGCGGTAAGCGCTTGGGTCGCAGCCGTACCTGGCGCAGAACTCCTCGGCGGCGGCCCGTTCGGCTGCCGCACGCAACGGCTGGAGTTCGACGAGGGAGCGTGCGGAGGTCCGCTGGCCGCCGGACATCAGGAGGAGCAGGGTGGTGTCCTCGGCGAGGGCCTGCTGTAGGTCTCCTTGGTCGAGCAGCGCTCCGGCCATCCGGGCTCGGTAGTAGGCGTGGTCGCGAGCGGTTCGGGTGGGATCTGCAAGCACCGTGCGGTACAGGTCCACCGCCTTGTCGAAGGCGCTCCTGCGGAGGCGGCTGAGTGCCTCTGCAGAGCGGTGGCTCGCGCCCCAACAGGGTGAGAGATATCTGTGGTCGCGGTACCTGGGCTACCTCGGACGGGCCTACCGCCTTGTCACAAAGTCGGACGACGCCGAGGTAGCGCTGCACAAGGCGCTCGACCTCGCCCGTACAACCAGCGCGCCAGCAGCAAGCCGATGTCCTGGTCGAGCTCGCCGACCTGGCCGCCGACCGAGGTAAGACCGATCTTGCGCAGCGCCACCTGCGCGATGCCAGACGCCATCTATGAGCAACTGGGTGCTCCCGACGCCGCATCCGTCGCCAAGCGCCTTGAGCCGAAAGAGTGGAATCAGTGATGGCGACCGGAGGTGTAGCCGGTCAGGGATCGGTCTGAGCACCCGGGGGATTGACCGCCACGTCGTACCGCGGAAGCAGGATCGTGGCCAGGCGGGTGCCGGGCAGGTGAGCGATCTGTTGGCGGGGACGGGCCAGGTGAGCTCCGTGCAGGCTCCGGCCGGTTCCAGGCATCACCTGGGGTTCTGATGTGCGGGGCACAGAAGAAAACGGGCTGCAGACGCTGGGCACGATTATTATCGTCGGCTGGGTGACGATGATCGACCAGCAACAGCTACTGGAGTCCGTGCGAGACTTCGCCGAGCGTGCTCTGAACGCTTACCTCGAGGACGACACCCGGGTCATCCTGACCAACGCTGCGTTCAGCCTCGAGCACCTGTGCAAGGCGTACCTGTACGGCGTGCATCCAGCTCTGCTCGTGGAGCTCCGGAATGGGCAGCTTGATTCCCTGCTCCACCTGATAGGCCATGGGGATAGAGCGCGTAAACCTCTTCGGACGATCAGCGGTCGGGATGCGCTCAAGCGCGTTGAAGACTTGTTGCCAAACCTCAACGTGCCGCGGGAATCGCTGGCTCAGTTGATCGACGTCCGCGACGGAATGGTCCATGTGGGATTCATGTCTTCGTCTGGCATCGATGAGCTGCTCACGGCGTTCTTGCAGTTCTCCGATGTACTCCACGACGAACTCGGCAGCGAGCGGGAGGGTCGTTGGGGTGAGCACACCGAGCTCGTCGAGGCGTTGCTCACCCGAGCGCGGAACCAGATCGAGCAAGAAGCGCACCGGCGGATTGCCGTTGCCAGGGCCCGGTTTGCGCGGCTGGCCGAGATACCCGTCAGTGACCTTGTCTCTGCCGTCGCTGCACGTGCAGCCGAGGCCGACGCAAGCAGCGACATCCGAAAGGCGGTCTATTGCCTGGCGTGCGGTTACGCGGCTCCGCGGCTGTCCGGGCGGACGTGGATGGAACGCACAGCTGCAGACACCGACGAACCCGAGTGGGTACCAGTCTCCCCCCTGCACCCTGAGTCCTGGACTTCCCGTTCGGATAGCCCCGTCTGGTGGATCGGCGAACACTTCGAGTGCCCTGAGTGCGAGTTGACCCTCGACTCGGAGCATCTGGAACCTGCTGGTCTCCCTCGGAAAGTTGGGCTTGGCGGAGGGTCCTCAGGCTCTGACGATGCCAACGCTCCCGTGATCCGTGACGACCGCATCAGCGAGTCGGGGTGATCTTGGTTGCATGTCCTTCTCCGAGCCGGTCATCTCTGGATGTCCACCCGTCCACGGTTCTGTACGGGGACCTGTGCGCCGACACCTGTGAAGTAATGACGGCTGAGACGCTACGGCTCGCAACGCACGACATTCCTCCGAGAGATGGACCTGGGTGGCCTGCTGGTAAGACGAACTTGTCTACATCAGGGCTCGGTCGCGGTATCGGCGACTTGGTACGGTCGGCCTGGGGCAGCTGCACGTCGCCTGATGCCGAGCCGACCGCGCCCACGCCGCGTTTAGGTCGGTGCCGAGGACAAGGGTCGGATGACTCACGTGCTGGTTATTGGCCTGCTCATAAACCGTGTTGACGGCGTTGTCTGCGGGAGGCGTGGGAGCCCGCACGGAGGAACGACGTCATGACCCGTAACCGAAGCCGCAAAGACAAGATCCGCACGAGGCAGCAGGTCACCGGTGAGAGCTATGCCGAGGCCGCCCGTAAGATCAACGCCCGTCGTCGTCCGATAGAGGAACTGCTGCGAGACGCGGCAGAAGGCGTGCGCGCGGTCAGCGTCGACGACACCCTCGCAACGGTGCAAGCTGCCTGGACCGCGCTGTGCGCCATCGGCGCAGCCGGAGAAGTCCTCGCACTCTGTGCCGATCCCGATGACTATCCACCGCGGTGGCTACTCGCTGAACCCATTCTTGCGGAAGCTATCAGTTCGCTACGAGCTCTCCCATCCCTGCGCGGCAACAACACCGAGGCCAACCCCGCCGGTGGACCTGATGACGACATCGATGAGGAGACCGCCGACCTCATCTGCCGGGAATTGACCGAAGCAGCCGACACGCTTGCCGCTGTCCTGCCGCAAGCCGCGAAACATGCACGAACGAAGGCCATCCGGCGGGCATGCAGGCTTGCGGCAGACCCACCAGCTACGTGAGCAGGCTGTGTGTGGGCTGCACCGAGCGTCACCAGCAATCGCACCCGGACGTGACGCAGGAGGAGTTCGTGCTGATTCCCCGGCCGAGCGGCCCGGTCGGATACGTCGCGCCATGCCGGGTCCCGGGTTGTGAAAGACCCTGGTTGACGTCCGGGAGACAGGTGTGCGCGCGGCACTGGTATCTGCTGCAGCGGGACTTCGGTGGAGCGATCTCGGTGGAGGAGTTCATCGCGCATCCGGACGTTCATCCGCTACCGGGCTTTGGCCGGTGCCAGGTGGTGGCCTGCGACCGTGACCGCTGTTCACCGTCCCACGGCCATTGCCACATGCACCGGGTGAAATGGACCAAGCGCAGCTGCAAAGGCCCGGCCGACCTCGACCACTTCAACCGGACCGAGCCGCCCACGGCGGAGGAGGGCAGCGCGAGCTTGCGTGGCCTGGCGCCACTCGTGATCGCTCAGTTCCTCTACGGTCTGCAGCAGCGCGCCGCTCAGGGCACTAAGACCAAGTACTGGAGCATCCGCCAGCTCGCCGATGTCCTGCGGCGGCACGAGGTCGGCTCGCTCACCCAGCCGCTGGACATCAAGACCCACAGCATCGCGACCAACCTGTTGACCCGGCTCCAGGACGCCTGCTTTCTCGCGCTCAGATCACCTGAAACCGAAGCCCTCAAGGACACGTGGGATCTTCGGGTGTTCGGTCACGGCGGGACGCTCGACTTCACCGCGATCTCCCAGTCGTGGCTGCGCGAGGCGGCCAAGCGGTGGGCCTCTGACCGCCTGCCCACATCCCGGAACAAACAGGTCTACGGCAATCTGCAGACCCAGCTCAAGGCTGTCGCCCTCCTCTCGGAGAGCCTGCGGGCGCACCGCGCGGATTCCGGCCAAGCCCCGGCCGCCCTCAGCCGCGCCGATATCGAACATCATCTTCATCGCCTCGTCTGGCTGGAAGAGCAGGAGGAGATCAGCGCGTACGGCCGCTACACCGCCGTTCACGTGCTGAAGTTCGTCCTGACCCGAATGCGCACCCTCGGTCTCGGCCGCCCGGGCGGCCCGCTGGAGAACCTGCCCGATGACGTCGCCTTGACCCGGCGTGACGTTCCCGAGCTGACCAGGGACAAGGAAATCGGCCGGAACCTACCGCCCGAGGTGCTGCGCGCCCTATGTGACGCGCTGCCCCTGCTGGATGACATGGAGACGGCACCGGGGGTGCGGGTCGCGGTTGAGCTGCTCATCGACACCGGGCGCCGGCCCGATGAGATCTGCCAACTGCCCTGGGACTGCCTGGAACGCGATCCCGACGGCAAGCACGTACTGATCTACAACAACAGCAAGAGCAACCGGGAACAACGCCGGCTACCGATCGCTGACGCGACCGCCGCTGTGATCGTGCGCCAGCAGCAAACCGTCCGGGCCCGGTTCCCACACGCCGAGCTGTCGACGCTGAAACTGCTGCCGTCCCGAGTGCGCAACCCGCACGGCACCCGCGGCATCGCCTCGGCAACGGTCGGTGCGACACACCGCAAGTGGGTGGACGCCCTGCCGCCGTTCATGGTGACCACCGCGGTGGCGACCGGCGGCCGGGCGGTCCCCGAGACGGTGGAGTTCGACAAGAAGAGGATCTTTCCCTACGCCTACCGGCACTCCTACGCCCAGCGCAACGCCGACGCCGGGGTCCCCATCGACGTCCTGCGCGAGTTGATGGATCACGAATCATTCGAAACGACCAGGTGGTATTACCGCAAACCTCGGGAATTGCATCAGACGGGCGAGCATCCGCAGGTCGCCAGGTCAGGCCGGCGGCTTCGCCGACTGTGTGAGGCATGGATTTTGGCTGCCTGATCAGGGAATTTGCCAGGCCTCTCCCTTCTGATGCAAGATCTGCTCTTCAGAAGGGATGGTCTGGAGAGGTGCAGCGCAGGGTGGAGCTCGCGGGAGCGGCTCACTTGGAACTCGTCTCGGGCGTGGTGCAGTTGCGTCCGGAGGACGCGATGTTCGAGGCGATGTTGCGCGGCTGGCGGGCGCAGCAAACGGCGCGGGGGTTGAAGGAAGACACGATGGTGCCGCGAGAGCGGCTGGTGCGTCGGTTTCTGGAGTTCACCAATGAGTACCCGTGGACGTGGTCGCCGGCGCATATGGATGAGTGGTCGCTGCATCTGATGGCTGAACTGCATCTGGCTCCTTCGACGATCCGCGCGTATCAGTGCACGATCCGGCAGTTCAGCGAGTTCCTGATCGATGGCCGGTATGGGTGGGCTGTGGCGTGCGAGCGGGCGTTCGGGCCGGGGCAGCATCCGGTGGCGATCGCTCACGAGTGGAACACGATCGCTCATCTCAACGACTATGAGGGCAACCCGGAGGCCAGGCCGTTCACCCGCGAAGAGCTCCAACGCTTCTTCGACTACGCCGATGAGCAGGTGGAGCGGGCGGTGCGGTCCAAGCGCAAGGGCGCCCTGGCCGCCTACCGTGACGCCACGATCTTCAAGACCGTCTACGGGTGGGGATTGCGCCGCAACGAGGTGTCCAAGCTGGACGTGGTCGACTTCGGCCGCAACCCCGCCGCGCCGCAGTTCGGGCGGTACGGCATGCTCAACGTTCGGTACGGCAAGGCGAAGAAGGGCCAGCCGCCGCGGCGCCGGAACGTGTTGTCGGTGATGGACTGGGCGGTGGAGGCGGTCGCTGACTACGTCGAGAACGTCCGTCCCCGGTTCGGTTACCCGGACCATCCGGGGTTGTGGCTCACCGAGCGGGGCGGCCGGGTGAAGCCGTCGGAGATCAACGCCAGGTTCGTCGCCTACCGGGACGCGCTGGGGCTGCCTAAAGAGCTGACGCCGCACTCCGAGCGGCACGCCTACGTCACGCACCTGACCGAGGACGGGGTCGACCGGCGGTTCATCCAGGCTCAGGTCGGTCACGAGAGCGATAGCTCGACGGCGGTATATACGCACGTCAGCGACGACTTCATGAACACCGCGCTGCGCCGGGCGCTGGCACCGGCCCTCGGCGGTGAGCGCGATGGCCGATCCGACCGAAGGGAGCAGCGGTGACGGCCAAGCTGGACTACCAGTGGCACCTGCGGCAGGTGATGGCGATGCGAGGCATGTTCTCCACCACCGACCTGCTCGGCCCGCTGGCCGATCGGGGTATCAAGCTGTCCTCGAGCCAAATCTATCGGCTGGTGGTGGAACGGCCCGAGCGGCTTAGTCTGAAGATCTTGATGGCGTTGCTGGACATCCTGGATTGCTCGATGGACGACCTCATCGAACCCGTGGCCGCCGCAGGGCAGGCGCAGCAGACCAAGGTGGTCGGCGGCGACGCCGGAGTCGGGGACCTGCGGCCGAAACGCGCCCGCATTACCCGGGCTGACGGGTAAGCGCGGTGGGTGAGGTTCCCGCGGTCCTCAGCGACCCGATCGGCGTCATGGTCGGCCTGATCACCGAAGTCGACGCGGAGCTGGACCATGAGGTGGTCGAGGCCATGGTGGTGAGCGTCGCCGGGGGCCGGGCCAAACGCCGCAAGCTCGCCCAGTCCCTGGCCGAGCGGCCAGAGATCCTCACCGACGGACGGTCACCCGCGCCCCGGGCCCTGGGCGACCTGCTGATCGAGCTGGTCAAGGCTGGGGCAACGGCGATCTCACCACCGATCTGCGCCAAGTGCGGCAAGCCGCTCAGGACGCTACAGCGCCGCGGCGAGGACTGGTACTGCGGAGTCTGCGGGCCAATCCGGCTGCCGTGCGCTAACTGCGGTGACGTCGACCGAGTCCATTCGCGAGACCGTCATGGGCAGCCCCGGTGCAGCAGATGCGGACCGGGAACCGGGCTGGACGGAGGGCCCGGCCCGATCGAGATCGTGACCGAGGTCCTCGCCAGCATCGATCCGGATCTTCCTGCTGAGGCGATCGCCGCAGCGGTTAACGCCGCAGCGCCCCAGGCCGGGAAACGCCACCAGATGGCCTGGGCGGTGCAGGACCGGCCCGATCTGCTCATCGGTGCGGGCGCCGAGGCCCCCACACCTGCGGTGCTACGGTTGATCGGCAAGCTCTGCGAGGCGGGCGCCGTTGGGGTTGTCCGGCCGCCGTGTCCGCACTGCGGACGGGTCATCAAGCTGCACCGGCCGATTGGTGGGCAGTGGCGCTGCCGCACCTGTGTCGCCAAGTCCCGGGCCCAGCCCTGCTCCGGCTGCGGAAGGGTCTGCGAAGCCGCCGCTCGAAACGACCAAGGCGAGCCGATCTGCCCGAACTGCCTGGTCAGCGACCCGGCCAACCTCGAGGTCTGCGTGAACTGCGGACGGCTGCGAGTCGTGAACACGCGCAGTCCGGACGGGCCGCTCTGCCCCACCTGCCCGCCACTTCCGACTACGACGTGCTCGATCTGCGAGCAGCGACGGCCTTGCGGCTCCTCCCGGCTGACCGGACTGGCGTGGTGCCCGTCCTGCCAGCACCGCGACGAACGCTGCTCACGCTGCGGTCAGGTCAAGCCGGTGGGATCCGGCCCCCTCACCGAACCGCTCTGCCGGGACTGCACCGTTCCCGCCTTCCCTGACTGCCCGGTCTGCGAGGACAGCCCGCGGCCAGGCCAGTGCGTCGAGTGCCGTCTTGAGCTGCGGCTCCGGAAACTGATGACCGGCCCGGATGGCGTCACACACCCAGCCCTGCTCCCGCTCCGAGACGCCCTGGCCGCGACCGACCCGCCCGGGACTGCGCTGCGCTGGCTCGCCAAAGAACCTGTCGCCACCGTACTCGCCGACGTCGCCGCAGGCCGCCGCCAACTCACCCACGCCGACCTTGACGAACTCCCGCAGCGAACAATCCTCAACCACCTGCGCAGCGTGCTGGTGGCCACCGGGACGCTGCCGCCACGCGATGAACAGATGGCCCGCCTGGAACGCTTCCTGATCGACGCGCTCGCCGCCCGACCCGACCCCGATCAGCGTCAGCTCCTGCACCGCTACGCCGTCTGGCACCTGCTCCGCCGGCTACGCCGCCGCAACAACGGCAGCCTCACCACCAACGAGCAGTACACCGTCGTACTCCAACGCGTCCGCTCCGCCACCGCCCTGCTCGACTGGCTCACCGCCCACGACCTGACCCTGGCAAGCTGCGGCCAAGCCGACCTCGATCAATGGCTGACCGACGACGATGCCTCTCACCACCACCACGCTGGTCACTTCGTCCGGTGGGCCGCCCGGCAACGCCTCACCACCCTGTCTTTCCCGGCCACCCGCTGGCAGGGCCCCACCCGCGTGATCGATGACCAAGCCCGCTGGGACGCCGCCCGCCGCCTCCTGCACGACGACACCATCGGCTCCCGCGACCGCCTCGCCGGTCTACTCGTCCTGCTCTACGCCCAACCCGTCGCCAGGATCAGCCGGCTCACCACCGACCACGTCACCATTGATGACACCACCGCGACGATCCAGCTCGGGACCACGCCCATTACCCTGCCCGAGCCCGTCGCCAACCTCACCCGCCACGTCCTGGACGGCAAACGCGGACACGCCACCACCGGCGCCGCCGCCCCCTCGCCTTGGCTGTTTCCCGGCGGTCAGCCCGGCCGCCCGATCAGAGCCACCCACCTCGGCACACGCCTCAAAGACCTCGGCATCCAACCCGGCCAGGCCCGCTCCACCGCCCTGTTCCAACTCGCCACCGAACTCCCCGCCGCCCTCCTCGCCCGCATGCTCGGCATCCACATCGACGTCGCCGTCGCCTGGCAACGAGCCTCCTCCGGCGACTGGATGAACTACGCCGCCGACGTCAGCCGCCGCATCCCGGAAAACCGATGAAACTTTCCATCACCATCCACCAAGCACGTCTCGGAGCAGTGGAGTTCAAAGTCATCCGACCCGCCCATCCACTCGTCCACGCTGTGCTGGTCGACCACGATCGGCACCTGGACGCCTACCTCGATGATGACGCCGCGCGCCGAATCGGCGGCCTATGGACGCTCGCCGCCTCTTCACCACGCTCACTGATCCACCTGCCGATGCGCGCCAACCAGGCCCCCTCCCTCGAACTGCCCGAAGACGGCACCCGCCAACTTGATCTCGTCTTGCTTCATCATTCGCTCCAGTTCGCGCCCGCCCGCTGGAAAGAAGTCCGCAGACGACTCGGCCCAGGCCGTCCGAAGACCGTGACGCTGCCCGACTCCGGACACACCGGCGAAGCCGTGATCGACCACGAGGCACGGCATTACCTGGAGAACCGGGACCTGTTTCACCAGCACCTCCATGCCGAGACCCTGTTCATGACCGGCAGCGCGAACGTGTTCAGGGAGACCGCCCGACAATTCCACGATGTCGCCCAAAATGGTCCCGGCTACGTCCCCATCCATCCGAGCTACCCGCACTTCTGCACGGAGCTCCACTCCAACGACGGCATCCTCGGCAACGCGCGAGAGATCCACATCGAGTACTGCGACCAGTGGGACTCGTGATCCCCGTCGGCCATGACCCGCCCCGATCACCTCCAGCAGGGGTCCAGAACTGGTGGGGTATGTCCAGTTAACGGCACCTCTCTGCTCGCAGCGGCTTGACACAGAGAGGTGCCGAAAACCGTACTGTGAGGATCTTGGCGTGCCGCCTCGGGCTGCAGCCTGACCCGAAAACCGACTGGCCTCGTGTGTGCCTTGGGACTGGTCTGTCGGCCGCGCGCCTGGGGCGGTGCTTGCTGCCGCCGGACCGATGAGACGTGTCCCGATAGGGGCCTTGCCGCACTGCGCATCCTCACAGTACTGACCGCCTGATCGGGCCGGCGACAGCCAGGCCCCGACCGCGCCTCGATCAGGAGAGAACAACCGTGCCCGGCACCCCCAAGCCCGTCTGCATCCGTTCGGCCACCGATGATCCGGAAGTGATCGTGGGAGTAGACACCCACAAGGACTTCCACGTC